>JBGAOF010000059.1:0-11039 GCA_044221915.1 Solirubrobacterales bacterium | reverse complement strand
CATCGAGCACATAGGGCAGGTAGGCCCGCAGCATTTCGGCGACCCCGCCGCCGCGGGCGGTCGAGTTGACGTTCCAGATAGTCCGGCCTCCGAGCGCCATGCGCGCGGATTCAGCGGCAGTCTGGATGGGCTCGAAGTCGGCCCCCAGCAGATCCCGGTAGCGGGCCAGCGGCTGGGGGCTCAGGGGTACCTGTCGGGGCTCTGCCATGAGGTTGGAAAAGACGGCCCGGGCCCTTGCGGGACCGGGCCGTCCAGCCGGAACTACTTCAGCGTGCGGATCAGCTTCTTGTTGATGAACTCCTGGATGCCGTAGGTCCCCAGCTCGCGCCCGAACCCGGAACGCTTGACCCCGCCGAACGGGAGCTCGGCCCCGTCGAGGCCGACACCGTTGATGAAGACCATGCCGGTGTCGAGCTGTTCCGCGACCCGCTTCGCCTGCTCGGGATCGTTCGAGAAGACATAGGAACCAAGCCCGAATGGTGTGTCGTTGGCAAGCTCGATTGCCTCTTCCTCGCCGGAAACCTTGTAGACGGTGGCCACAGGCCCGAAGAACTCCTCCCGGTAGGCATCGTTTTCCGGGGTCACGCCGGTGAGCACAGTGGCCGGGAAGAAATTCCCGTCGCGCTCGCCACCAACCACCGCCTCCGCACCCTGGGCTATCGCCCGGTCAAGCTGGTCCTGAAGCCGGTCGGTCGCGGTTGTCGAGGAAAGGGGCCCGATCTCTGTTTCTGCGGAAGTCGGGTCTCCAGGCTGGGCGGCCTGCATCTTTGCGGTGAACCCGCTGAGGAACTCGTCGTAAAGCTCTTCGGTGACGATGAACCGCTTTGCCGCGTTGCAGGATTGGCCGGTGTTATCGAGACGGGCTGCCGTTGCCGATTCGATCGCATCTTCGAGGTCATCCGAACCGAGCAGGATGAACGGATCGGAACCCCCGAGTTCGAGGACAACCTTCTTGAGGTTGCGTCCGGCAATCTCCGCCACTGCGGCACCGGCCCGTTCGGATCCGGTCAGGGAAATGCCACGGATCCTCGGATCTGCGATCGCCCCGGCGATCTGGTCATTTGTCGCGAGGATGGTCTGATAGGCCTCATCAGGCAGGCCGGCGTCGGACATCATCTGCTGAATAGCCGCGGCCGACTCCGGGCATTGCGGGGCCGGCTTGAGCAGGACCGGGTTGCCGACGATCAAATTCGGTCCGGCGAAGCGGGCCACCTGGTAATAGGGGAAGTTCCAGGGCATGATCCCGATCAGCGGGCCCATGGCGGTCTTGCGGACGATTGCGGTGCCGTCCCCGGCCAGCAGGTCTATCGACTCGTCGGCCAGGAGCCTTTCGGCGTTGTCGGCGTAGAAGCCGTAGATGTCACCGCAGAAATCGATTTCGCCGAGGGCCTGTTCCCGCGGCTTTCCCATTTCCCGGATGATGATGTCGGCCAGTTCTTCCCGGCGTTCGACATGGAGTTCACCGACCCGCTTCATGATCGCCGCGCGTTCGGCCACGCTCGTGTTCTGTGACCAGGTGCGGAAAGCGCCTTCGGCGGTTCCGATCGCCGCTTCAAGCCCGGAGTCGCTGATTGTCGGATACTCCTGGATCGTTTCACCGGTGGCCGGGTTCACAACTGCGTAGTCACTCATGAATCTCCAATCCTCTATTTGCTCTTGATTGGCATCCTCGGTGCCAGATCCCAGACTATTGGTTGAGGGGACCGGCCGGTGAACTCCCGCGGCTCCCCGCCGGTTAGGATCGACTCGTGAACAGGGATCGGGCATTGCGGGAACCATGAGCGCCGCCGACCTCGGTGCCTGGCGGGAGCGTGGCCGCATGGTCGCTGCGACTCCGCTCGGCCACGAAGCCTTCCTGGTCGAAGCGGGCGACCCGACTGCCGACCCTGATCAGACCGTGGTGCTGCTTCACGGATTCCCCGAGTCTTCCTTCTCTTTCGCGGGAGCTTTCCCCCAGCTCTGCGAGCGCTTCGAGAGGGTTGTCAGTTTCGACTTCATCGGTTTCGGGTTTTCTGCCAAGCCACGGCGAGGCTTCGGGTATTCCCTGGTCGAGCAGGCTGACCTTGCCTTGCGGCTGCTCCGCCAGGCCGGGATCGAAGGCTGCCATTTCGTCGCCCATGACATGGGCGATTCGGTGATGACCGAACTTCTCGCTCGCCTCAACAACGACCGTCCGGGATGGTTCGGAGCCGGTGCGATCACCGTCACCTTCACCAACGGAAGCATGATGCTTGAGGAGGCCAGGCTGAGGATCGGACAGCGGGCGCTGATCTCTCCACTCGGCCCAATGCTGGCCCGGATCACCGCGAACCCCGCGGTTTTCGCGAAGCAGGTCCGCAGCGCCCAGGGCAACGACCATCTCAAACAGGAACAGATCCTCGACATGTATTCGGCGGTGACCACGGGCGCGCCAGCCGGGTTGATGGCAAGGCTGGCCAGCTACATCACCGAACGGCGCCGGCTGGAGAGTGCTCGCTGGCTGCCGGCCCTGCGCGATTGCGAGGCACCGGTGCAGGTTTGCTGGGGTGTCGATGACGCGGTCGCTCCGGTTGCGATCGCAAAGCGCCTGGTCTCGGAGGTGAAGCCCGAAGCCCGGCTCACCCTGATCGAGGGTCTCGGACACTTCGCCCAAGTTCAGGATCCGGCCAGTTGGTCGGCCGCGTTGATGCCCTTCTGGGCCGCTTGAACCTAGCTTTCCTGCCGCTGCCAGTAGCGGGCGAGGCCTGACCACATCCCCTCGAAGGGCCCGGCCAGCCAGTAGGTCATGATGTCTTCTTCGGTTACCTGGCCAGAGAGCCATTCCCTGATCCAGCCGGCCATCCCTCCAGCATCGGTCTCCCGGGCTACGCCGGCGAACAGGTCCAGCGATTCGTGCATCGTCCGAATCTGCCATTCGACATCGGTGGCCTGGCCGAAATGTTGAAAGGCAAGCCGTTCCGGCCGCCAGGCTGCGACCGTGTCCAGGGCTTCGTGCCAAAGGGGAGGGTCGATGTCCGGCGGAGGGGTCGGCGGATATGCGGGGCCGCCCCGGATGCGCACCCCGGTGACATCGCCGGTGAAGGCGGTCCGGGACGGGCGATGGAAATAGCAGACGTGATGGCGGGCGTGCCCGGGCGTGTACTCGACCAGCCAGGGCCCCTCCGACTCGCCACCCTCGAGGATCCGGAGGTTCCTTTCCGGGACCGGCACTACTTCGCCCCAAAGCAGGTCGAATTGATCGCCGAAGACCTGGCGGGCACTGCTGACCAGGCGCTCCGGATCGGCCAGGTGCCGGGCACCCTCCCGGTGAACCCAGACCTCGATGCCGGGGAAGCGCTCCACAAGACGTCCGGTTGCGCCGGCGTGATCAAAGTGGATGTGAGTCAGGAGGATTGCCTCCGGTGTTTCACCATCAAGTGCGTCGAGCAGCCGGTCAACCGTTTTCTCCGCGCCGGGGTCGACGATCACCCCGTCGATCAGGTGGGTGGAAATGGCCCCGGGCTGCCCGCAGTGGAAAAGGTCGACCGTTTCCGGCATGTCACTTCTCATGGCGGCGAAACTACCGCACCGGAAGGCACTACCCTTTGTCCGTGGCGAGCGGAGGAAGAACCTGCCCCGGCGGTCGGTGGAACGCGATCCTCGCCGGGGCCGTGGTCGCCCTTCTGATGGTTTTGGGCTGGCCGGGCCCGGCCCGGGCAGCCGGCAGCGAAACGGCAGCTGCGAAGGAGCTCGCCGAGAAGTACTCGCCGATTCTGGAGATCCGTCAGCAGGAAGACCCTCTTTGCGGCACCGAGGGGGAGCAGTACCAGGTAATGCCTGTGGATGCTCTCTTCGGCAACCCGGATGTGAAGCTGATGCGCAACAACGGGAAGTCGGAGTCGACCCTGATCAAGCAGGGCCCGACCGTTGATGACCTCCGCAACCGCGGGCTGGGGTCCTACCTTGACTTTCCCGGGAATCCGCTGGGTGACACCTGTGTCTACGCCCGGGACTTCAATCGGATGAAGCAGTCAGGTCAGGCGCCGGTCGTGGTCTACGCACACATCTCACATGAAAAGGGCCGCAGCGGCCTGGCTCTCCAGTACTGGTTCTACTGGTACTTCAACCAGTTCAACGACCTGCATGAAAGCGACTGGGAAGGCATGCAGATCGCCTTCGATGCCGACACCGCAGAAGAAGCCCTCAGTCAGGAACCGGCGGAAATGATTCTCTTCCAGCATGGTGGAGGCGAACGGGCCACCTGGAACGAGAGCAAGGTGGAGAAGGAGGGCGACCATCCGGTTGTCTATCCCGCCGCCGGTTCCCATGCGACCTTCTATCAGTCTGCCGTCTATCCGCAGAACGGCTGGAACGGGGCCGGTGTTGGCTGTGACAACACAACTGCCCCGCTTCGCAGGCTCGATCCCCGCCCGGTGCTGCTGCCGGGTCAGGCCACCGACCGCGGACGATTCGCCTGGCTTTCCTTCGACGGTCGCTGGGGCCAGAAGGAGAAGGCATTCAACAACGGTCCAACCGGGCCGCAGACCAAGGATCAGTGGACCCGGCCGTTCAGCTGGATGGAGGCGCAACGCTGGTCGAGTCCGCGCATGCCCGGCGGTGGCATCATCGGCCCGGAAGCGGTGAACGCTTTCTGTGGAGTGATGGAGAGCGTGACCGGGGTGATGAACCTTCAACAGGCGGACCCCTGGGTCGCATACCTGCTCATTGCGGGGTTCCTGGTTGCCGTCTTTCTCATTTTTGGCTACTCAAAATGGCGTCCGGCCGATCCCGGCCTGCTTGAGCAAGAACGTGCTTACGGGCAGATCGTCCTGACCAGCATCAGGATCTACCGTCGGAATCTGAAGGAGTTCCTGATTCTTGGTGCCTTCGCAATACCCGTGATGGGAGGGACCCAGGCCCTTGGCGGCTGGCTCGGAAACGGCGCCGGCGGAAACGGGTTGCTGCAGACGGTCTCCGATGTTGTCCTGACCTTCGGCCTTCCAGCTGCAACAGCGCTTGTCTCGGCCTTCGTGATCGTGGCGGTGCGGGATCTCTCCCGCGAAGGGAAGTCCGGGTACAGGAGTTCGATCCGCGGCACCGGAGAGCGATTCTGGCGGGTTGTAGTCGCCAAGTTGCTGGCTCTCGCCGGGACCGGTCTGCTCTTGATCTCGGTGATCGGGATCCCTTGGGCGATCCGGTTTACCGTCAACTGGAGCTTCGTGCAGCAACAGGTTCTGTTCACCGACCTCTCGATCAGGCAGTCCTTCCGGGCCAGTTCCGACCTGGTCCGGGGTCACTGGTGGCATGCGGTGAGAACGATCGTGCCGCTCCTGCTCCTGGTGACTGTCGCGGGCCCCTTGCTGGGCCTGATCCTGATCTTCACCCCGCTGCCACTGCTGCTGATCAATCTCGTCGGTTCGCTTGTCTACGCTCTCGTGATCCCTCTGGCCACAACCGGTTTCACACTGCTTTTCTTTGATCTGCAGGTCCGTAATCGGGAAGAGGGGGTGGTGCCCCGGAGGTCCTGGGCCCCTTGGCATCCCTCGACTTTCGGCAGGACCGAAACGCAGCCGGAAGCCTGAGCGGCCTCCGGCCTGTGGCGTCACACAGGCTGAAGTATTTGGCTGGTTCCTGCCGCCCTGACCGTTACTTCGACATACCCGGACGGGGTATATGCTACAGTGGCGTTATACCCGCTGGGGGTATGGGAAATATGAAAGGTATCCGCATGAGCAGCAACCAGAACAAGATCGACGAATACGAAGTCACCGGAATGACATGCGACCACTGCGTGGCAGCCGTTCGGGAAGAAGTGGCGGAACTGCCCGGAGTGGAAATGGTTGAGGTGGATCTCCAGACAGGCCGCCTCACGGCAGGTCCGTCGCCGCTCGACGAGGAAGCAGTGATCGCGGCCGTCGAAGAGGCCGGATACACAGCCCGGAGGATCGGATGAACGTGCCACTGCGCCTCGGCCTTTTTGGTCTCGGGCTGCTGGTCACGTTCGCGGTCATGTACGTGGTCGGCCGGGCCCTGGTTCCCGCGTCAACGGTGGACCGCTGGGTTGAAGAAGTCGCCCGGCCCGCCAGAGAACACCAGGCAATGCCCGCGGAGACGATGCGATCCAGCGAGGCCCAGGAGCCGCACAGCGCCGAAATGGGAACGGAGGAGAAATGACTACCGCTGAAAAAGGGACCGCTGACCGCGGGACCGACATCGAGCTTGAGATCGACGGAATGACATGCGCCTCATGCGCGGCCCGGATCGAGAAGAAGCTGAACCGTCTCGAAGGCGTGGACGCCAGCGTGAATTACGCGACCGAGAAGGCAAGAGTCACCGCGCCCGAGGGAACCGAAGTCTCCGACCTGATCGCCGAGGTCAAGAAGACCGGCTACCACGCTGCCGAAGCGGAACCGGCGGGCGCAGTTCACTCCGGCAATCACGGGCAGGGTGGAGCTCACGACCACGGAGGCCTGCCCGGACCGGAAACCGACCGGGAAATCCAGGCGCTCAGGCAGAGGCTGATCGGATCCGTCCTTCTGGCGGTGCCCGTGATCGCGATGTCCATGTTCCAGAGCCTTCAATTCGAGAACTGGCAGTGGGCCTCACTTGTTCTCGCGACACCGGTTGTCACCTGGGCGGCGTGGCCCTTCCACAAGGCCACTTTGCTCAACCTGCGTCACGGGGCGACGACCATGGACACCCTGGTAACCATGGGGATCAGCGCCGCCTACCTCTGGTCGCTTTACGCCCTTTTCTTCGGGACGGCCGGCGAACCTGGCATGACCCATCCCTTCGAGATCACCGTTGCGCCCGCCGACGGGGCCTCAAGTATCTACCTGGAGGTCGCAGCTGGAGTGACGATGTTCCTGATCGCCGGCCGCTACTTTGAACTGAAATCGAAGCGTCGGGCGAGCTCGGCGATGCGGGCCCTTCTCGAGCTCGGTGCGCGCGAGGCGATTGTGATCCGGGACGGGAAGGAAACCCGGGTCCCCGCCGACCAGCTTGAAGTTGGCGATGAATTCGTGGTTCGCCCGGGCGAGAAGATCGCGACTGACGGGGTCGTGCTCTCGGGAACGTCCGCGATCGACGAAGCGATGCTCACCGGTGAACCAGTGCCGGTGGAGGTAGGTGAAGGCGACAACGTGACCGGCGCGACAGTCAACGAGGGCGGCCGGCTCGTGGTGCGTGCGGTTCGTGTCGGGGCCGACACCCAGCTGGCCCAGATGGCGCGCATGGTCGAGGATGCCCAGTCCGGAAAGGCCCCGGTCCAGCGTCTTGCCGACCGGATCTCCGGCGTATTCGTGCCGGTAGTGATCATGATCGCGGCCGGTACCCTGGGGGCATGGCTGGGAGCGGGATTCCCCGCCGAGGCGGCCTTCACGGCCGCGGTAGCGGTGCTGATCATCGCCTGCCCCTGCGCGCTGGGTCTCGCCACTCCGACCGCCCTGCTGGTTGGCACGGGAAGGGGTGCCAGGATGGGGGTGCTCATAAAGGGCCCGGAGATCCTCGAATCCACTCGCAAGGTCGACACGGTGATTCTCGACAAGACCGGCACCGTGACTTCCGGGCAGATGGCCCTGAGTGGAGTGATCCCGGCGGCCGGGACCTCCCGTTCAGAGCTGCTCCTGCTTGCGGGCGGGCTCGAAGCCGCTTCGGAACATCCGGTTGCTCGGGCAATCGCCCGAGCCGCCAGTGAAGAAACCGGCGATCTGCCGGTTCCCGAAGATTTCCGTAACGTCCCCGGCAAGGGAGTTCAGGGCATGGTTGACGGTCATGCGGTGCTGGTCGGGCGTGAATCGCTGCTGGCGGAATGGTCGCAGTACTTGCCTGAAGAACTGGTTGACGCGGCGCGAAAGGCCGAGTCGGAGGGCCGCACCGTGGTGGCAGCGAGCTGGGACGGGAAGCCGCGGGGACTGCTGGTGGTCGCTGATTCAGTGAAAGCAACCAGCCCGGAGGCGATCGGCCAACTGCAGCAGCTGGGCCTTGATCCGGTTCTGCTTACCGGGGACAACGGGGCTACCGCCCGGCAGGTCGCGGACGAGGTCGGTATCGACCGGGTCATCTCCGAAGTCCTGCCCGCCGGGAAGGTCGATGAGGTCCGGCGGCTCCAGGCCGAGGGGCATGTGGTGGCGATGGTTGGTGACGGGGTGAACGATGCGCCGGCCCTGGCTCAGGCCGACCTCGGGCTGGCGATGGGCACCGGCACCGATGTCGCAATGGAAGCCGCTGACATCACGCTGGTCAGGGGTGACCTGCGGAGCGCCGCCGATGCGATCAGGCTGTCGCGAAGGACCCTGGGCACAATCAAGGTCAACCTGTTCTGGGCGTTCGCCTACAACGTGGCGGCGATCCCGCTCGCTGCGCTCGGCCTGCTCAACCCGATGTTGGCCGGGGCCGCGATGGCTTTCTCCAGCGTCTTCGTGGTCGGAAACAGCCTGCGCCTGCGACGCTTCCGAAGCAGGGCAGAGGATTCAACTGTGGCAACGGCGAAAGGATCCTGAGATGGCCGAAGAAAAAGAGCATGTTCACGGGTACCTTCACGAAAAGGACCGCTATCTGGCCCGCATGAAGCGCATCGAGGGCCAGGCGCGGGGAATCCACCGGATGATCGAGCAAGACAAGTACTGCATTGACATTCTCACCCAGATCAGTGCCCTCACCTCAGCCCTTGAGGGGGTTGGGATCGCCCTGCTGGATGAACATCTGAAGCATTGCGTCGTCGACGCCGCCCGGGAGGGTGGCCCGGAGGCGGAAGAAAAGCTGAAGGAGGCCTCGGAGGCGATCGCCCGGCTGGTCAAGTCCTGAGCCCGGGCTGGCCGCCCTCGCCCCTTCGGTGAGATTGTCGCCTGCGACTATGATTGCAGCCGAAGGCGTCGCCGAACAACAGGGGAACCAGCTTGAAACCAACGAGAATCTTCCTGCGCCTGGCAATCGCCATCGCCGCGGTGGTGGTTGCCTCCGGTATGGCTTCTGCCGCAACGTCCGCCCGGCAGTCAAAGCCGCCGGTCTTCTGGATCGACCTCTCGGGGACGGCCCTGCAGCATCCGGACTTCGTCTTTTTCACAGCGAATGCGGGCCCCCATGTGGAAAGCGTCAGCTGGAACGGCTGGGGCAGGAGCCGGACTGTCGGCCGTGGTATCTACAAGGTCACCTCACCGCCGCCGCCAGGGGAGAAAAACCCCGAAGGGCCGGCGAGGATCGTCGCCTGGAAGCCAGTCACCTGTGTGCCGGACTTCGGCAGCCGCCAGGGCAGGACGGTGCGGATTTACAGGCACGCGAAACTGCTGCGACCGGTCAGGGAAGGCGGGCGCAAGTGGACCGATATTTCGGCTTACACCGGGTACCTGACCTGCCGATAGCGCCAGGTACCCGCCGCGGCCGGCGCCGACCGCCCGCCTCTAGAAAGCCTCTTCCGGCAACTCCATCACATCGTTGTCGATCCCGGCGATCGCGGTACGAGCAGCTTCGAGGTTGGGCAGCATGTTCCGGGCAAAGAACCGGGCTCCGGTGACCTTGCCCTCGTAGAAGGGCTGGTCCCGCTCCGAAGCCCCGGCCTCGAGCGCCGCCGAAGCAACCTCGGCCTGCCGGATCAGGAGCCAGCCGATCATCAGGTCCCCGATCGCTTTCAGGAACTGAACCGAGCCGAGGCCGACCTTGTAGATGTTCTTCGGCTCTTGCGGCGAACTCATCATGTAACCCATCATCGATTCCAGCATGGCCTTCGCATTGGCGGCTGCCTCGCCGAGCCGCGCTCGTTCGGCGTCCAGATCCCCGCCCGAGCCTTCCACGGTCGCCTGAATCTTCTCCAGCAGATGGTTGAACGATTTGCCTTCGTCACGGGCGATCTTGCGGAAGAAGAAATCCTGGGCCTGGATCGCGGTCGTTCCTTCATAAAGGCTGTCGATCTTGGCGTCGCGGATGTACTGCTCGGCCGGGTAATCCTGGAGGAATCCGGACCCGCCATAGGTCTGGAGCGATTCGGTCAGGATCTCGTAGGCCCGTTCGGAACCTACCCCTTTGACGATCGGGAGCAGGAAGTCGTTGATCCGCATCGCAAGCTGGGCGTCAACCCCCTGGGAGACCTCGGCCGAAGTCGCGTCCTGATGGGCGGCGGTAAACAGGTAGAGCGCCCTAAGCCCCTCGGCGTAGGTCTTCTGGGTCATCAGGGACCGCCGCACATCCGGGTGATGAATCACCGTGACCCGGGGTGCTGTCTTGTCCAGGATCTGGGTCAGGTCGGCGCCCTGGACCCTTTCCTTCGCGTATTCCAGCGCGTTCAGGTAACCGGTTGAAAGGGTGGCGATGGCCTTGGTGCCGACCATCATCCGGGCGAATTCGATCACGTCGAACATCTGCCGGATTCCCTCGTGGACATCCCCGACGAGATAACCGACGGCCGGGGTGCCTTCGCTGCCGAAGGAAAGGTCGCAGGTGGCGGAAGCCTTGATTCCCATCTTGTGCTCGATACCGGTCACGAAGGCACCGTTGCGCTCGCCGATCGCCCCTGTTTTCGGGTCAAAGTGGTATTTCGGAACCACAAAGAGGCTCAGGCCTTTGGTGCCGGGGGCGGCTCCCTCCGGCCTGGCCAGCGTGTAGTGAAGGATGTTCTCGAAGAGATCATCGGAATCACCGGAGGTGATGAACCGCTTCTCTCCTTCGATGTGCCAGGTTCCGTCAGGCTGCTCGATTGCCTTTGCCCGCCCGGCCCCGACGTCGGAGCCGGCCTCGGGTTCGGTCAGGACCATGGTCGCGCCCCAGTTGCGCTCAACTGCAAGCCGCGCCCATTCCTGCTGGGTTTCGTTGCCGTTCTTGAACAGCAGATTGGCGAAGGAAGGTCCGGCCAGATAGAAGAAACCGGCGGGCAGCGCCCCGACCATGAATTCATTGATCGCCCAGGCGACCATGTGGGGGGCCGGGATGCCGCCGATTTCCTCATCGAGGCCGATCTTGTCCCAGTCGGCTTCGGTCCAGGCGTTGACCGATGCCTTCAGTGCCTCAGGGAGAGTCACCACGTGGGTGTCCGGGTCAAAGGTGGGGGGGTTCCGGTCGGTTTCATGGAAGGCATCGGCCACCGGCCCCTC
>JBGAOF010000058.1:0-11062 GCA_044221915.1 Solirubrobacterales bacterium | reverse complement strand
CCTGGTGCTTGTCGACCAGCAGCACCGTGGCGCCCTCCTCGGCGAAGCGGATGGCGGTGGCGCGGCCATTGCCGATGGTGTCGCCCGGCGTCTGGCCGGCGCCGACCACGATCGCCACCTCGACGCCGCGGTCACGGATAATGCCGATTTCCCGGGCGATCCGTTCAACTTCCTCCGGATCGGTTCCGAAATCCAGCCGGCCCATCAGGGCCTCACCGGAAAGCTTGAGCATTATCCGCCTGAACCGCGGCTCCGTGTCGTTCATCCCGGGGAGAAAATACCGCCTATTCGCCGATCCGGAAGCAGGAGAAGCGGCTGATCACGACGTTTTCCCCGACCTTCGCCGCGAGTTCCTCACGCAGCTGCTCGATGGTCTTGGAATCGTGCTTCTCGGTATTCACATGCTGCTGCTCCAGCAGAGCGATGTCTCTGGCCCACTTGCTTACCTGTCCTTCGACGATCTTCTCGACCACATTCTCGGGCTTGCCCTCCTCCCTGGCCTTCTCCTCGAAGACCCGGCGTTCGGCCGCGATCTGGTCCTCCGGAATCTCGTCACGGGAAACATGGCTGGGGGAAGCGGCCGCAACGTGCATCGCTACTTCGTACGCGAAGGCCTCGAAGTCTTCGTTGCGCGCGACGAAATCCGTTTCGCACTGGACCTCAACCAGTGCTCCGACCTTCTTGTTGGCGTGAATGTATGACGCGACCACGCCTTCCGAGGTACCCCGGTCGGAGCGTTTGGCGGCCGAGGCCTGACCCTTCACCCGCAGCAGTTCAACGGCACGGTCGGCATCGCCATCGGCCTCAATGAGGGCGGCTTTTGCATCCATCATGCCTGCGCCCGTCTTCTCGCGCAGTGCCTTGACATCGGCTGCCTTGATTTCCGTCATCAGTTCTTCTCCTCTGGGTTCTCTTCGACCGGAGCTTCCCCGGCCGGCGCTTCTTCGGCTGTTTCGGCATCCGGCGCAACCGCCTGGGGGTGGTCCGGAACCACCGCCTGGGGGTGGTCGGGTATCGCCTGGGGGTGCGGGTTCTCCGGGACCGCCTGCGGATGAGCGTTCTCCGGGACCGCCTGGGGGTGCGGGTTCTCCGGGACCGCCTGCGGATGAGGCTTGGCGGCCTGCTCCCGTGCATCGGCTTCGGCCTTGGCCTTCTCCTCGCGGGCCCGGGCCTTCTGCTCGGCTTGTTCCTTCTCGATCTGTTCCCGTCGGGCACGCTCTTCTTCTTCGCGCTTTTTCCGCTCGGCTTCTTCCTTCTCCCGGCGGGCCTGTTCTTCAGCGCGGCGTTTCTCCTCAATCACGGCCCATGCGCCGGCACCCTGTTCGATAGCCCCGCCGATCGTCGAGATCACCAGCTCGCAGGAGCGGATGGCGTCGTCGTTGCCCGGAACTACATGGTCAATATGGCCGGGATCACAGTTGGAGTCGACCAGGGCGATGACCGGCAGGCGCAGGCGGGTGGCTTCCCGCAGGGCGATTTCCTCCGACTTCAGGTCGGTGATGAAGACCGCATCCGGAACCCGGTCCATGTCGGCCACCCCGCCGAGGGCGAATTCAAGCTTGGCCAGCTCGGCCTGCATGTTCATTCGCTCCTTGGTCGGCAACAGCTCGATCTGGCCCGATTCGACGAGGCCGCGGATCTCATGCATGCGCTTGATCCGCTGGGAAGCAACATTGAAGTTGGTCAGGAGGCCCGGGAGCCAGCGACGGTTCACGAAGGGCATCTTCGAACGGCCAGCCCAGTCCTCGATCACGTCGGAGGCCTGTTTCTTGGTTCCGACAAAAAGGATCTTTCCTCCGCCGGATGTCAACTCTCCGGCAAAGCGACGGGCATCCTCGAGCATCGCTTCGGTCTGGATCAGATCGATGATGTGGATCCCGTCGATCTCGCCGGCGATGTAGCGGCGCATGTTGGGATTCCAGCGGCTCGTCTGGTGTCCGAAATGGACACCGGCTTCCAGGAGTTCCTGGATTCCTACCTGGGTCATGCTTCTCCTTGAATTGTGGTGAGAACGAATCCGCCCGGGCCGTTCTCGATGGGATCCGCCTCGGAAGTATTCCGGGCGGCAGGAGCCACCGTCGTATCCCGGGGGTTAGGGAATACGGACAGCAATCAAGTCTAGAGGGAACCGGCTTCACGTGCGGCCTCGAGGGCCGCCACAAGGTCCGGTGGCAAGGCCGCTTTGAACTCAAGGTCCTCGCCGCTTCGTGGATGCCTGAACCCGAGCCGGGACGAATGAAGGAACTGTCGCTCGAGCCCATACCGTCCCGGGCCTCCATAAGTGATGTCACCGACAATCGGGTGGCCGATCGCTTCCAGGTGGACCCTGATCTGGTGGGTCCTTCCGGTTTCCAGCCTGACTTCAAGCAGGGTCTCCAGCCGAAGCGTCTCCTTCACCTCGAAATGTGTCACGGCCTGCCGCGGACTGGCACCGTTCACAGACATCCGGTGGCGCTTTCGCGATGCACGGCCGATCGGAGCGTCGATCGTGCCGGTCCGCGAGCGGAATCTCCCCGCAGCGAGGGCGGTGTACGTCCGCCTGAGTGCCCGCGAACGAATCATTGCCTGAAGGTCGGAGTGAGTCTCTTCCTCCCTCGCGACCACCATCAGGCCGCTTGTTCCGCGGTCGAGGCGATGAACGATGCCCGGCCTGGCGGGGTCGTCACCGCCGGCAAGCTCCTCGCCGAGCAGCTCAACCAGGGTCACTCCGTGGTGGGACGGCGCCGGATGGACAACCAGGTCCCACCCCTTGTCGATCACGGCCAGGAATTCATCCTGGTAGACGATCCGGAAGCCTTCCGGCCCGGCCGGCCCGGAGGTCCCTTCTTCAGCTGGCACCGGCCTGGTCTTTCGCAGCGTTCCGGGAGGGACTCTCCCCCCGAATCAGAACCAGCGCCAGCAGGATCACCCCGGCGGTAACCGCACAGTCGGCGAGATTGAAGGCCGGCCAATGCGGCAGCAGGATGAAATCGGTGACGTGGCCGAAGCGGATCCGATCGATCAGGTTTCCCACCGCACCCCCGAAGATCAGCCCGCCGGAAATCCAGGTCAGGTTGCTTTCGGGAGCCGAAGCGATGAAGGCACCAAGTGCGATGAGGGCCAGGCTCGCCAGCAGAATGACGAGTATCCCGCCGCCCCCGGCGAGCCCGAACGCTACCCCGTCATTGTGGGCGAGGGTCAGATCGACAGGGCCGGGAAGTTGAATCAGCTCGCCCTTGGCGACGCTACCGGTCACCAGTCCCTTGGCCGCCTGGTCGAGGATCACCACCCCTGCCGCGAGCAGCAGTGCCCAGACGAGATGCCGGTAGCGTCTCACGCTAGCCCCGGACCAGGGCGACCAGGACCTGCTGGCCGATCAACAACAGGAAAATCCCGACGATCGGGCTCAGGTCCAGAGACAGCCCGCCGCCCCCGACCGGGGGCAGGAAACGCCGAAAAAGGTTCAGGTAGGGATCGGTCACCTCGCGAATGAAGTTTGCAACGGCCTGGATTGCCCCGTTGTCAGGCAGCCGTGGAATCCAGGACATCAGCACCCTGAGGAAGACGAGGATGATGTACACGGTGAACAGCCCGTTCAGGTATGCCGCGAAGTCACCTCTCGCCAGGGCCAGTACTGCCGCCAACTGTCAGCCCTCGCGCATGCGTGCGATCGAGGCCTCGTAGGCCCGCCGAAAAGCCTCGGCCCCGCCGGCCTCCGCCAGCGCCTCCAGACCGGCCTCCGTACTCCCGCCCGGCGATGCGACCGCGGTTTCGATCTCGAACGGAGTTCGTCGCCGGAGCAGTTCAGCGGTCCCCGACATTGACTGGCTGACCATCCTGATTGCCACATCCGGATCGAGGCCACCATGGGCGCCGGCGCTACCCAGAGCTGCCGCCACCACCGCGAAATAGGCGGGCGAGCAACCCATGATCGCGGTGGCCACGTCCATGTCCGAATCGGGCAGTTCAAAGAGGGTCGCGATCGACTGCAGCAGGATCCGTGCTTCACCGAGGATGTCATGGTCGACATCGTCAGATTCGGCCATACAAATGACCCCTGCTCCAGCTTCGACCGCCAGGTTCGGCATCAACCGGATCACCGTGCTCTGCGGGAAACGCTCCGTGAGCTTGCCCAGCGGGGTTGCCCCAAGCAGGGAAAGCACCGCCCGGGGGGTCGGCAGGCTCCTTGAAACCTCATCCAGAGCGGCCGGCTTGACGGCGAGGATGACGAAATCAGCTTGCCGGACCAGGTCGTCGTTGTCTCTTACAGCGCGGCCCGAAACCTCGGCCGCCAGCGCCGTAGCGCGGCCGGAGCCTGAGTCCGTGAAGAGCATCTCGGTTGGGGCCCCGGCCCCGGCTCCAGCCCAGCCACGAGCCATCGCGGCGGCCATGTTGCCCGAACCTATGAATCCGACGACCATGCCGGACACTCTATGGAACCAGGGGCTGGTCAGGACTGGTTGAAAAAGCCCTTATCGATCAGGCGGGCCTTCTCCTCCGCCGACACTTCGACGTTGCGGGGTGTCAGCAGGAACACCTTCTCGGCAATTCTCTGCATCCCGCCATCGAGTGCGTAGGTCAGGCCGGAGGCGAAATCAATCAAGCGTTTCGAAAGCTCGTGGTCGGTGGTCTGCAAATTGAGGATCACCGGCACCTTGCGCTTGAACTGGTCCGCAACCTGCTGCGCGTCGTTGAAGTTCCTCGGAATAACAAGATGGACCTGTACATCGTCGTCCCCGCCACCGGACACAGACCGCAGCGGCCGCTCCCGTCCCTTGCGGGCCGGCATCGGATCATCGTCACCGAAGATGTCGTCGATCTCGTCGTGCCGAGAGCGCCGTGAAGTCGGTAACCGCCGCACATTGGTATCGCGCCCGCGTCGACCCCGGCGACTTTCGTATTCATCCTCCTGCACGAGGTCATCGTCGTATTCGTCGTATTCGCCGTGGTGGTATTGGTCATCCTCCTCGGCCAGTCCGAAGTAGACGAGAGTGCGGTGCCATGAATCGCGTAGTGCCATAGATATGCGGTGCTTCGGTTTGGGGAGCCAGATTCCTCCCGCGACTGACGTGGTCGGAGGCAATTATCACCGAAAAGCCGATTTTGCAGCGAAAATCGCGGTTTCGGATCAATTCAGCCAGGCGATCCCGGCCTGGCGGCCGGTGACTCCCCGGTCACGCCGGTGGGAGAAGAATCTCTCATCGCAGCAGGTACAGATTCCCGCCGATTCAACCCGATCCACTCCGACCTGCGCCAGGAGTCGCCTGGCAACCTCCGGCAAGTCGAGTCGCCTGCTGCTCACAAGGCCCGGCCCGAGACTCGAAAAAGCTGCTTCAACCTCGGGGCCGACCTCGAAACAACACGGGCCGATTCCCGGACCGATCACGGCGGCCCGCCCTCCGATCTCCCTTGCCGCCCGGCCGATGATGCCGGCGTCCAGTCCGCGCCAGCCGCAATGGAGCATCCCGAGGCCACGGTCACCGAGCAATGCCACCGGCAGGCAATCGGCGACCAGCACGAGCAACGGACGCAGGGACTCGTCGGCCAGTTGACCGTCGGCTTCAGGCGGAGGGTCGGGCCCCGGCGACGCGAAGTCACCGGGAACGTCCGGGCCCGCGCGGCTGAGGCCGGACCCGTGCACCTGTCGCCCCATCGAGACGCGCCGGCCGTCGAACCCGGCCGCTGCGGCCAGCCGCAAGCGGTTTTCGAGCACGTCCTCACGCCGGTCGTCGGTCAGGATGCCGAGGTTCAACGAACTGAACGGACCTCTGCTCACACCGCCAATGCGGGTGCTGAAGACAACGGTTGCCTCGCCATTCAGATCCGCCTCCAGCCAGGGCAGGCCATTCCTTTCGCGCCAGATCACTCCGGGGCCATCCCGACCGCCCGGAGCGCGACTGACATCTCCTTTTCCACGCCGCCGACCCCTTCTTCGAGCTTCGCTTCGAGCGCCGCGTCAAGGGCCAGCCCCACCTGCGGTCCTTCCGGGACCCCGGCGGAAAGCAGATCGGCCCCCGTGATTTCCAGCTCAACCCGGCGCCACTCACGCTGCCAGCTATCCAGCCAAGCGGCACCCCCGGCCCGGGCGAGCACCAGCTCGAGCGGCGACCTGTCCCGGGCGAGCCGGTATGCCTCCCAGGCAGAGGCCGGCTCGTTCCTCAGGCGGCTCACCCCTTCCAGATCACCAAGAACGGCTTCCAGAATCACCGCATCTCGCGGTGCTTCGTCCCGCCAGAGCCCGGTTTCGATCAGTTCAATCGCAGCTTCGGCCAAATCAAGCCGGCCTTCCTCAAATTCGACCAGGCCCCAAAGTCGAGCCAGACGCAGCGCCTCCAGCGCATTGTCCTCGAGAGCGATCAAGGCCAGTTCGTGTTCGATGCGATCACGGGAAATCGTCCTGAGGTCAACGGCCATCATCAGATCTGCGGTCCTTGGTTCAAGGTCGAAACCCAGGCGGGCCGCATATTTCGCAGCCCGAAGGGCCCGGGTTGGATCATCTTGAAAGGACCTGTCGTGAAGGACCCTCAGCACGCCCGACCTGAGGTCGTCGATGCCGCCAAAGGGATCGATCAATTCCGAGTCCTCGAAGATGCCGATCGCCATCGCGTTGATTGTGAAGTCCCGTCGGATGAGGTCGTCGTCCAGGCTGCCCGGCCTCACTTCCGGCAGCGCCCCGGGCCTGGTGTACCTCTCGGTGCGGGCAGTCGCGATGTCAACCGGACCGCCGTCGATCAGCACGTTCGCGGTGCCGAAACGCTCGTTGATCCGGGCACCGGGGTCAAGCGAGAGTGCCAGAGGGACCGGATCACCTTCGACCACGAGGTCAACATCGTCAACCGGGAAATCAGCCAGGCCGTCCCTGATTGCCCCGCCGACGAGGAAGACCGGCATCGTGGCTTCACTCCGGACCCGGGCGATGGCCGGATGCGTCCAGATCAGGGTGGCAAGGCGATTGAAATCAGGGGCGATACCAACTGTCATCGGTGCTCTCGCATACCATGATCCCTTCTTCGGATGGCAGACACACCCGACAACCCCCCGGAGCCTGTGGCGGGCCCGCCCTGGTACCGGCAGCCTGGCAAGATCGCCGCCCTGATCGGGGTTCTCGTTGCAGCCGGCGCGGCAATCGCCCTGATCGCCTGGAACGAGCTGAAACGGCCCGACGATGTAAGCAATCCGGATGTGCCCTTCGTCCAGCCGACAAAAAAGCCGAAACCGGTGCCGGAGGACAAGACGGTCAACTGGAAGACTTTCCGTCTCAACCCCCAGCGCACCGGGTACCTGCCGGTCAACGGCATCCACCCGCCGTTCAAGCGGGTCTGGAAGTACGGCGACAAGCCGCTGCTGGAGTTCCCCCCGATCGTCGTCAACGGTCGCCTCTACTTTGTTGACAACGACGGCAACGCCCGTGCCCTCGATGCCGATACCGGCCGCGAGATCTGGCACCGCAGAATCGCCCGGCTCAACGCTTCCACCCCGACCTACTCAAAGGGCCGGCTTTACATCGTCAACCTGGAACCGGGGCATGTGCTCTCGCTCAACGCGAGGAACGGCCGCAAGATCTGGCAGAAGAACCTCCCTTGCCGTTCCGAGTCTTCTCCTGCGGTGATACATGACCGGGTCTACTTCGGCTGCGAAAACGGTGTGCTCTACGCGCTCAAGGCAAAAACCGGCAAGGAAGTCTGGGAAACATCGGTCTCGGGAGCGATCAAGGGCGCGCCGGCCTATGAGGGCGGAACCCTGTTCGTCGGTGACTACGGCGGGGTGGTGACGGCGGTCAAGGCAGGCAATGGTGACATCGAGTGGCAATCTGACGGGCTCGGCTCCAGCTTCGGTCGAGCCGGTTCCTTCTACTCCACTCCAGCCGTCGCTTACGGCCGGGTCTACCTCGGCAGTAACGACGGCCGGGTGTACAGCTTTGACAAGAACACCGGCGAGCTGGCATGGACCACGTCGACCGGCGGGTGGGTCTATTCGGGCCCTTCGGTCGCCCAGGTACCCGGTACCCCGCCCAGTGTCTACATAGGCTCCTTTGATGGCAGCGTCTACGCCCTCGATGCGCGCAGCGGTGAAACCCGCTGGACCTACGAAATGGGCGGCCGGGTGATCGGTTCACTCAGCGTCATCGGCCGCACGGTCTACGCAGCCACCTTTGACGGCACCACCACTTTCGGACTCAGCGCCAGGACCGGCCGCCGGGTTTTCGAATTTCATACCGGGGCGTACATGCCTGCCATCTCCGACGGGGAGAAGCTTTACCTGGTCGGGTATTCGAGCATCCACGCCCTTGAGCCGATCAGCCGCAAGGAACTCCGCGCCGAGCAGCGTGCCAAGGCACGGCGCAAGGCTGCCCGCCGGCAGGCCCGCGGGGAGGCGCGAGAAGACTCCGCGGTGGGCCAGGCTGGAAACGGCTCCGGCGGAAACTGAGGGTGGACCCGGGTCTCGAGTCCAGGCTGGAGCGGCGGCGGGAACAGATCCGTCGCAGGACCGTGATCCGCCGACGGATCATGCTGGGCTGTATCGCAGGAGCCCTGTTGGCCGCAGTCCTCGCCCTCACTTTTCTCCGCGGCTCAGGCGACCACGACAACGGGACCGATCCGGCGACCACGGCGAAGACGGGAAGGCAGCCCGGGGACCAGAGTCCCGACGATCAGCGCGGCGGTGTTCATCCGAACGAAAGCTGGCAACCCCACACCGGTCCGGTGCCGATTCTCATGTACCACGTGATCGGTCCCGCCGCCGGCGCCGAGGACTACCCCGGGCTCTTCCTCGACACCGGCGATTTTCGGGATCAGGTCAACTGGCTGTCAGAAAACGGCTACACCGCGGTCACGCTGGTCCAGGTCCAGGACGCCTGGTACGACGGCGGTACCTTGCCCCCGAAACCGGTTGTGCTCTCTTTCGATGACGGCTACCTTGGCCAGTACCTCTATGCGATGCCGATCCTTGAGAAGCAGGGCTGGGCCGGCCAGCTGAACCTGAAGGCGGAAGGTTCCGATCTCTCCTCCCGGCAGGTCCGCCGGATGTACGAAGCCGGCTGGGAAATCGCTTCCCACTCAATTGACCATCCCGACCTCACGACGCTGGACCCGACAGCCCTGAAGCAAGAGCTGACCGGCTCGAAGAGTCGCCTCGAAGACGAGCTTGGGGTTGAGATCGTCAACTTCTGCTACCCGGCAGGCCAGTACGACGACACGGTCATCGCCGCGGTAAGAGCCGCCGGCTACCGCGGCGCGACGACCGTGAACCCCGGACTCGCGGAGCGCAGCATGCCCTTCGAGCTCGAGCGAATCCGCATCGACCGAGGTGACTCGTCGTCTACCCTGGCGACGAAGCTCTCAAGCGCCGGCCTCTGACCACAGTCGGCTTTCCTCGCCTGGCGGGCGGAAGGCCGTTGTGGATTGCCTGTCCGGACGTCAACGAAAAATCGCTGCCGGACCAAGCCAGGACCTGCTGCCGCCGTGCATCGTTGGAATGATTCCGTTATGGCCTCGTCCGGGACCACGGCAATTCCGGGCCGCCCAACCAGGCTGGAATCCCGGATTCGAATCCTCGGGCTCGGCGCTATGGCGGTCTCCGTCCTGCTGTTCCTCGGCCCCGCTGGAATGGGCTCGGACACCATGGCCCGGAGCTGGATGATCCTGCTGGTCTGTCTGATTCCTCCCTACGCGGCCTTCGCCTGTTTCCAGCGTTCCAGGGTCAGCAACATCGATCGCCCGGCGTGGAGGCTGCTGGGCCTCGGCGTCGGGATGTGGGCAGTCGGGGTGGTCTGCCAGACCGCAAGCTCCGTCGGCCAGCAAACGATCGCGGCACCTGACTGGTACGACATCTTTTTCCTGGCGATGTATCCCTGCTTCTACGCCGGATTGATTCTGGTGCTCCGGAACCGACTGAGAAATTTCCGGCATCAGGCCTTCTTTGACGTGATGGCAGGGGTTCTCCTCCTGCTGACGATTGTCTTCACATTGCTTCACGGGCAGGCGGAACGGCTGACCGACCGGTCGGGGCTCGAGCAGGTGATACTCTTGGCCTACCCGATCGCCGACATCGGCCTGCTCTTGCTGCTGGCCAGCTTCTTTCGCTTCACTGACAACCGCCTTGAAGGTCCCTGGCCACTGCTTGCTGCCGGGCTGTTCCTCTTTGTGGTCGCAGACCTCGCGCTTGCCGCTTCAGGCCCACTCGACCACCAGGCTTTCGCCACCCTGGTGAGTCTCTGGCTCTTCGGGCTGCTCTTCATGATCGCCGCCGCCTGGCGTGACGACGGTGACGTACGAGACATCAACCCCGGGCTCAGCCAGCTCGTGCTCCCACTCGTGTACATGCTGGTCGGCCTGCTGATCCTGGGTTACGGCCAGAACCGGGACCTTTGGAATGTGGCCCTCGTGGCCCTTGGACTGGCCATGATCCTGACCCTGGTCAGGGTGACAGCCACCACGCGCGAGTACCGGCGGCTGGTCACCGATGAACAGGCATCCCTGAGGGACGAAACCACCGGGCTGCCATCCCGCAGCAGCCTCGACAGCTGGCTTTCCGACCTTGCCGATATCCCCGAGCGGATCAGACCTCCGGTGATCGTCCTCTCGATCGCACTGGACCAGTCGGGGGAGCTCCGTTCGGGCCTTGACTCCAACGACAACGACACCGTGCTCCGTGTAGCCGCCTGCCGGCTCCGCCGGACCGTGTCGCAGTGGGGCCGCCTTGCCCTGACCGACCGTTCCGAATTTGCGCTCCTCTGTACCGGTGGATCGGCCCCGGCGCCAACCAAGATCAGCAGCCAGATCCAGGAATCCTTTGCGGATCCTTTTCTGGTCAAGGGAGTCCAGCTCCAGGTGCGGCCGACGATTGCCCTGGCAAGGTACCCGGAAGACACCACCGACCACAGCCAACTCCTCCAGGTGGCGTCCCTGCGGCGGGATGCCGACACCAAAGGACAGGCCGGTCCGGCCCTGGTTCCCGTCGACCTTGAATCGGGAATCCGGGCCTTCCGCCTGGTTGACGAACTCCGCCGTGGGATCAGCGAGGGCGAAATCAGGCTGCGGTTCCAGCCGAAGGTCAATACCACTGACGGGTCGGTCGCCTCGGT
>JBGAOF010000057.1:0-11212 GCA_044221915.1 Solirubrobacterales bacterium | reverse complement strand
AGATCCGGACCCGGATCAACGGATGTTGCTGCCTCATCTCGAAACGGATGAATGCGCCCAGAACGAGCAGGCCGCCGACGATGCAGATCCAGGTGAGCGGAGCCCCCCAGCCCCAGACGGACGACTGCTGAAGCCCCAGCACGCCGAGGGCCATCCCCAGAGAAACAAGTACGGCGCCGCGGTAGTCGATCGGCTGGGGACGGCGGGTCTCCTCGGGCCGGGAGATCCAGATGAAAACAAGGGAGAGGATCGCCACCGGGATATTGATCCAGAAAATCGCCCGCCAGGTCCACTCCGACAGATACCCGCCGGCCAACGGACCGACCGAGGTGAAGGCCCCGGTCACACCGAAAAAGATCGCCATTGCCTTGCCGCGCTCCTGGATCGGGAAGGACGAGATCACGATTGCCAGGGCGGCGGGGAACATGAGGGCGGCACCGGCCCCCTGGACGATCCGGAAGAAGATCAGCCAGGCTTCATCGATGCTGGTGTCAGGGGTGGCACCGCAAAGGGCCGAGGACAGCGCGAAGACCAGCACCCCGATAACCACGAGCCGCCGGTGGCCGAACACATCGGCCAGCTTTCCGCCCAGCGCGAACAGCGCGGCGAGGGAAAGCAGGTAGCCGTTGATCACCCACTGGACGCCGGTTGAGGTGAGGCTGAGGTCCTCCTGGATCTTCGGGACGGAAATCGAGACGATCGTCTGGTCAATGAAGGTCATCGACACCGCGAAGATCATCGCGACTAGAACCAGGTAGCCGCTTTTCTTTTCAACCATGAGGGCAAAGTACACGGGGAGTCGGTCACCGGGCAGGAAGTTGACTTCCGTCAACTTCGGGTTAGGCTGCCGCTATGGAGATCCTGCGCACCCCCGAAGACCGTTTTGCCTCGCTACCGGACTTCCCCTGGCAACCTGCCTACCGGGACTGGGAAGGCATGCGGCTGGCCCATGTCGACGAAGGCGAAGGGGAGCCGGTGCTGCTCTTGCACGGCGAGCCGACCTGGGGGTTTCTATGGCGCAAGGTGATGGGTCCGCTGCTTGAGGCCGGATACCGCTGCGTGGTACCCGACCTGCCCGGTTTTGGCCGTTCCGACAAACCGGTGGATGACGACTGGTACACCTACGACCGCCATACTGCCGCCGTGGTCAGCCTGCTGGAGGAACTCGACCTGAACGGTGTCACGCTGGTCTGCCATGACTGGGGCGGGCCGATCGGACTGCGCACCGCATCGATCGAAGTGCCGGAGCGCTTTTCCCGGCTGGTCGCGATGGACACCGGACTGTTCACCGGCTACCAGAAAATGAGTGACAACTGGAACCACTTCCGCGATTTCATCGCCTCCCACCGCGATGTGCGGGTGGACATGCCGATTCGGGGTGGCTGCCACAGCGAACTCCCGGATGAGGTCGTCGCCGCCTACGAAGCCCCCTTCCCCGATGCCGACTACAAGGCCGGTATCCGCGCCTTCCCGCCGATGATCCCGGTCACCCCGGATGATCGGGGGGCGGCGGAAGGACAGGCGGCAGCCCGCTACCTGATGAGCGACGAGCGGCCCTCGCTGCTGCTCTGGGCCGACAACGATCCGGCCCTCCCCCTCGACCCGGTCGGTCACCTGGTCCAGATGCTCCTGCCGAAAGCGGACCCGGTGACCGTGATCAGGGACGCCGGCCACTTCCTGCAGGAAGACCGGGGCGAGGAAATCGGCCGGATCATCGCCGGGTGGCTGGCGGCAGGCTGACCGGGTCAGCCCGGCCGGGTGACGTCGAGGAGCATCCGCAGAATCGGAGCGGCCCGGCTGGCGTCGGCGGCTTCTCCGGTGATCAGGTCCAGGTACACGTAACCGGCCATCACCCGCTCGAGAACATAGGCGAGCTCATAGGAGCTCACTCCCTGCGGCAGGACCATTGTCCCACGCTCCACCTCGCTGTCGATCAGGTCTTCCATCCAGCCGATCAGCCGCGGCTGGTACCCGGACGCCGAGCGGGTCAGCAGGGACATCGCCGACTCGCCTTCCGTGGCCAGCCAGTACTTCATCCCCGGGTTTTCGATCACCTGCCCGGTAAAGGCCGTGCTGATCTCGATGATCCGGTCGGGGCCGGTTGAAGTGGCCTGCCTTTCGATCCCCTCCATCGTCCGGACCGTCATCCACCAGATCAGTTCGACCAGGAACTGTTCCCTCGAACCAACCCACCGGTAAAGCGTCGCCCGGTTGACATCCAGTTCGCGAGCCAGCGCGGACATGTCGATCCGGCCCTGCCCGAGGAAGATCCGCAGCCCGAGCCGGAGGGCCCTCATTGGCCCGGAATCCTCCGACCGGAGCGGATCGGCGAGAACCTCCTGGAGTTTTGTTCCCCTCTGACTCAACGGTCAACCAGCATCCCGCATCCGGCCGGATTCGTCACGGAATCCGGGGGCACGGGACCGGACACCCGCCGGAAGGAAGACGGCCAGCTCACCGCCGGCCTTCCGGCAAGATCCCGGTATTCATCCGATTCAGATCATGCCGGGTCAACCGCCTGCCCCTAGGATGCCTTCCATGTCGGCAAAAGAAAACGGGGGAGCGCCGAAAAAGCCGGCCCTCGTCCTGCTCAGTCTGATCCTGGTCGCCGCGGTGGCCAACCTCAACCTCGCGGTCGCGAATGTCGCATTGCCGGATATCGGCAAGGACCTTGACGCGAGCCAGACCGGCCTCAACCTTGTCGCGGTCGGCTTCTCCCTGGGTCTGGCCGGCTCGGTTCTCTACCTCGGTGCCCTCGGCGACCGCTACGGGCGCAAGATGATGCTCGTGCTCGGTACCGCCCTCTCGATCCCCGCCGCGCTGATGGCCGGCTTTGCGCCCAACGTCGAGGTTCTCGTCTTCGCCCGGATCTTCGGCGGCCTCGCCGCCGGCATGGCCTACCCCACCACCCTCGCGCTGATCACCGCGCTCTGGTCGGGGGCCGCCCGAACCCGTTCGATTGCCCTCTGGTCGGGGATCGGAGGAGGTATCTCGGCGCTCGGACCGCTGATCTCCGGGGCGCTGCTGCTTCAGTTCGACTGGGGCTCGGTTTTCTTCGTCACCTTGCCGCTGGCGGTGATCGCGCTCATCCTGGCGATCCGATACATCCCGTCGCATGTCAACGAGACGACCGACCCGGTTGACAATCTCGGCGGCATCCTCTCGGTCCTGATGGTCGCCGGGGTGGTCCTTGCGATCAACTTCGTTTCGCTGCCCGGCTACGGCTCAACCGCGGCGGGCCTGGCGGCAATCGGAGTCGCCGCCGGCCTGGGGTTCATCATCCGCCAGCGGCGGGCCACCAATCCCCTCTACGATCTTGAGGTGGCGGCCCGGCGCACCTTCTGGGTCGCGGCGACTGCCGGGATCATCGTCTTCGGGACCTTGATGGCCGCGATGTTCGTCGGGCAGCAGTACATGCAGAATGTGCTCGGCTACTCGACCCTCGATTCCGGCCTCGCGATCCTCCCCGCCGCCCTCGGCATGATCCTCGCCGCCCCCCGCTCGGCCAAGCTGGTTCAGTCGCATGGATCCCGGGTAACCCTGCTGAGCGGCTTTTTCTTCTGCACGATCGGCTTTCTGGTGATGCTCCTGTTCTGGGAGGAGAACTCGTCCTACTTCGTCGTCTTGCTGGGCTACCTGCCGGTCGGGATCGGCGTCGGGCTGGCCGGTACCCCGTCCTCGAATTCACTGACCGGATCGGTGCCGGTCAGCCGGGCCGGCATGGCCTCCGGGACCGCCGACCTGCAACGTGACCTCGGCGGGGCGATCATGCAGTCGATCCTTGGCAGCGTCCTCACCTCGGCCTACGCGAGTTCCTTCGCGAGCCAGATCGCCGGCAATCCCGAGGCGAGCAAGAACGTCAGCGACTCGGTCCAGACCCAGCTGGAACGATCCTTCGGTTCGGCCGAGACGGTGGCAGAACAGCATGAGAAGTACGCGCCGCAGATCATCGAGGCGGCCCGAACGGCGTTTCTCCACGGCGGGGACGCGGCCTATGCGGTGGGCATCGTCGCCGTCGTGCTCGGGGCCACCCTGGTGTTCTTCGCCTACCCGAGGCACGACCGTGAACTTGAGTTGCTGGCACAATTCCATGCCGAAGATGGCATCACTCCCGAACCGGCACCCAGCTGAGGAGAAAGAATGAACCGCACTTTCGTGATCGGGGTCGGCATGACCAAGTTCGACAAGCCCGGCACCAAGGAAGGCGACTACCCGGAATGGGCGGTTGAAGCCGGCCAGAAAGCCCTTGACGATGCCGGCATCTCCTACGACCAGATTGAAAGTGCTTTCGTCGGTTACTGCTACGGAGAGTCAACCTCCGGCGAGCGTGCGGTTTACGGGCTCGGCCTTTCCGGCATCCCGATCGTCAATGTCAACAACAATTGCTCGACCGGGTCTTCGGCTCTGTACCTCGCCCGCCAGTCGGTCAAGGGCGGTCTCGTCGACTGCGCCCTGGCGCTTGGCTTCGAGAAGATGGAGAAAGGGTCGCTGGGCGCCAAGTACACCGACCGCACCCAGCCGCTGGACAAGCACTTCATCGAATTGACCCAGCTTCGTGACTGGGAGGATGCCCCGCCGGCCCCGCAGATTTTCGGAGCGGCCGGACGCGAGCACATGGAGAAGTACGGCAGCAAGCCGGAGCACTTCGCCTGGATCGGTTACAAGAACCACAAGCATTCGGTCAACAATCCCTACGCCCAGTTTCAGGACGAGTACACGCTTGAGCAGATCCAGTCGGCGACGGAGATCTACGCACCGCTGACCAAGCTGCAGTGCTCCCCCACCTCCGACGGATCCGGCGCCGCCATCGTCGCCTCGGAAAAGTTCGTGAACGATCATGACCTCTGGCAGAAGGCAATCGAGATCACGGGCCAGGCCCTGGTCACCGACACCCGGGCGACTTTTGACGACGACAGCGCGATCAGCCTGGTCGGCTACGAAATGAGCCGCCTGGCCGCGGAGCAGGCTTTGGCAGAAGCCGAAACCGGAATCGGCGAGATTGACGTGGTCGAACTTCACGACTGTTTCAGCGCCAACGAGCTGATCACTTACGAGGCGCTCGGCCTGGCCGAGAGGGGTCATGGCCACGAGTTGGTTGAAGCCGAGGCCACCACCTACGGCGGTTCAACCGTGGTCAATCCCTCTGGCGGGCTGATCTCCAAGGGCCATCCGCTCGGCGCGACGGGACTCGCCCAATGCTCAGAGCTGACCTGGCAGCTCCGCGGCGACGCCGATGCCCGCCAGGTCGAAGGAGCCGGCAAGGCCCTCCAGCACAACATCGGCCTCGGCGGCGCCGCCGTGGTCACGGTCTACGAGAAGCCCGCCGCCTGAACCGCAGGTACCCGGCGGGCTTGCGGCCGGGACGGGTGATTGCCCGGCCCCGACGAATGTAAATCATGAAGTCGCTGGCCTTGCATGAAGGACCCACGGGAGCGCATTCGGGTGAAGAACGCCGTCCGGGTAGTCTCTCCGGCGATGGCTGACTACATCTTCACCATGTACCAGGTCTCCCGGGTTCATCCGCCCGACAAGGAGGTCCTCAAAGACATTTCGTTGAACTTCCTTCCGGGCGCCAAGATCGGCATCCTCGGGCCAAACGGAGCCGGCAAGTCCTCGCTGCTCAGAATCATGGCCGGGACCGACACCGAATTCAAGGGCGAAGCGCGCCTTCGGGACGGCGCGAGCGTGGGGATGCTGGAGCAGGAGCCGCAACTGGACGAAAGCAAGGATGTCCGTGGCAACGTCGAGGACGGGGTCCGAGAGATCAAAGACCTGCTCGATCGCTTCAACGAGCTGGCCGCCAACTATTCCGATGAGACCGCAGACGAGTTCGGCAGGCTGCAGGCGAAAATTGACGCGGTCGACGCATGGAACCTCGACACGATGCTTGATACGGCGATGGACGCCCTGCGCCTGCCTCCCGGCGAAGCCGAGGTCGCCAACCTTTCCGGCGGCGAAAAGCGCCGGGTCGCGCTCTGTCGCCTGCTGCTGTCCAAACCCGACCTGCTGCTGCTCGACGAACCGACAAACCACCTCGATGCCGAGTCGGTGGCCTGGCTGGAGCGCCACCTCGAGGAATACCCGGGCACCGTTGTGGCGGTCACCCACGACCGCTATTTCCTCGACAACGTGGCCGGCTGGATTCTCGAACTCGACCGGGGCCGTGGCATCCCCTTCGAGGGCAACTACAGCTCCTGGCTGGAGCAGAAACAGGCCCGCCTCGCCCAGGAAGAAAAACAGGAGTCGGCCCGGGCGAAGACGATCGCCTCCGAGCTTGAATGGGTCCGCGAGAACCCGAAAGGACGCCGCAAGAAATCGAAGGCCCGTCTCGCCCGCTACGAGGAGCTGCTGGCCGAGGAAAAGAACGTGAAGCTGGATCAGGTCCAGATCCACATCCCGGCTGGCGACCGGCTCGGCAACGTGGTGATCGAAGCCGAGCACCTCGGCAAGGGCTACGACGAAAAGCTCCTGATCGAGGATCTCTCTTTCAAGCTGCCGCCGGCCGGCATCGTCGGCATTATCGGACCGAACGGGGCCGGCAAGACCACCCTGTTCCGGATGATCGTCGGCGACGAGGAGCCTGACAGCGGTTCGATCCGGCTTGGCGAGACCGTCCAGCTCGCCTATGTCGATCAGTCCCGTGACGCGCTCGATCCGGAAAAGACCGTCTGGGAGGAGATCTCCGACGGTGACGAGAACATCACCGTCGGCCCCAACAAGATGAACTCACGGGCCTATGTCGGGGGGTTCAACTTCAAGGGCTCCGACCAGCAGCGCAAGGTCGGGGTGCTCTCCGGCGGGGAACGCAACCGGGTCCACCTGGCCAAGCTGCTCAGAACCGGTGGCAACCTTCTGCTGCTTGACGAGCCCACCAACGATCTCGATGTCGACACGCTCCGGGCCCTCGAAGAGGCGCTGCTGAATTTCGCTGGCTGTGCGGTGGTTATCTCCCATGACCGCTGGTTCCTGGATCGGGTCGCCACACATATCCTCGCCTTTGAGGGTGATTCGCAGGTGGTCTGGTTCGAGGGCAATCTCGAGGCCTACGAGGAAAACAGGCACAACCGGCTCGGTGCCGAAGCCGACCGCCCCCACCGCATCACCTACAAGCGCCTCACCCGTTAGCCCGGCCACCCTTTTCCAGTCAGTCCCGTGAACCGGCCCGTGGCTGACAATCCGTAGATTCTTCGCTTGTCAATTGCATCTCCAGCAGGGATCATTGAGCAATGACGAAATTCACGAAGGTGCTGGTCGGCCATGACGGTGGTGAACATGCGGAAGACGCCATTGCGCTGGGACGCGTGATCGCCCGGCGCTCGGGGGCTGGCCTGGTTCTCGCATCGGTTATTCCAAATCCGGTTGGCGGGAGTTTCATGCCGGCCCTGCCGGCCGATGCCTACACGGAACTGACCGGCAAGGCCAAGGCGATCCTGGACGTCGCCGCGAAATCGGAAGGTGCCGAGAGCGAAGTCGAGCAGTCTTCCTCGCCATCGCATGGACTCCAGACGGTCGCGGAGCGGGTCGGGGCGGACCTCATCGTCGTTGGCAGCAGCCCGAAGGCTGAAGCGGGCCACACCAGGGCCGGCCGCAAGGCGAGGCAACTGATGTCGGGGGGATCCTGCGCGGTTGCTGTGGCCCCGGACGGCTTCCGCAACCGGCCGGCCCTGGAACGGATCGGGGTCGGGATTGACGGTTCCACCGAGTCACGGCTGGCCACCGAGATAGCGGTTGATCTCAGCCCGGACGGTTCGGAGCTCCGGCTGATCGCCGTGGCGGCGGGCTTCGCGGATGAGTGGGGACGCTGGGGAGCCACCTATCCGCTCGCCGAGGTGGCCGAGGCCACCCGGGAGTCGGCCCAGCTTCTCCTCGCCGAGATGGTCGAGGTGATACCGGATCGGATCAGGGCCGGCAAGGTGCTGCTCGAAGGGACCGCCGCGATCAAGCTGGCCGAAGCCTCCGCGGATCTGGACTTGCTGGTGCTGGGATCCCGCGGTTACGGACCGGTGAAACGAGTGCTGCTCGGCTCGGTCTCAGCCGATGTCGTCAACCACGCGGCATCCGCCCTGATGGTGGTGCCCCGCAGCAGCTGAGAACCGGCCCGGCGGGATCACGAAACCGATCCGGCTATTCCACCAGGCAGCCAGTCTGATCCCAGAAGCTTGACCAGATCCCGAATGCCTTGGGGATCGCGTTGGCGATCGCCTGGGCCCGCACCTGGTAGCCCTCGGTGGTGAAGTGGATGCCATCCTCGATGAACCAGTCGTCCTTGACCCGGTTGGCCCAGTCGTAGATCCGCATGTTGGGATAGACATCACAGGCGTTCAGCAATTCGTCATCCCAGGCCTGCATGTTGGCCTCGGAGTAGGCGGGGTTGCCCGGATTCAGGGTTCGCACGTTGATCCAGAGGACAGGATTGCCGTCGGCGACACCCATCAGCCGGTCGATACGCTCACGCATCCCGACCGTGGACCCGACCGCGACGTTGGCGGTGTCGTTTGTACCCATCGCGAAAATCCAGCAGCCGTCGAAGCCACTGTCGGCGATCGCCTGGGCGGCATCGACCGCGTTCGGTTCCCCGTTCACCTCCTCGACCGAGGATCTCGCCCCGGAAATATCGATGTGCTGCTCGTAGACACCGACCTCCTTCAGCCTCTGGTCAATCCTGTGTTCCGGCGCCAGGTAGGCAGGGTCCATGAGGCCGACCGAGGTCGAATCACCGATGTATGCGACAGAGTCACAGAGACTCTGCGGGAACTCGTCACGCTCCTGCGGGCTGATAACCGTCTTGGCGACCGGGGAAGCGGTGGCGATCTCCTTCACCGCAGCCTCGCCCTCCCCGCCCTGGGCGGCAATCGGCACAATCGGCTTCGACGGCGCGACTCCGACCATGGCCAGCAGAAGAACCAGAACCAGGGTGCCACCGAGCACGGTCAGGCCCTTGCCTTCGGGACCGAAGTTCTTCCAGCTGAACTCGCCGGCCCTGAACCGCTTCCAGAGCCGCCCCACCGCCCCGTTGCGAACCGGGTCCTCGATGAACTTCCAGGAAAGGGCGGCGATCAGGAAAGTGGCCCCGACCTGGAGCACCGACCGGGTCAGGTTGAAACCATGCGCGCCGGAAGGCGTGGTCAGGGTGATGATCGGCAGTTGCCAGAGGTAGATCGCATAGGAACGCACACCGATCCAGCGCAGCGGTGCGCAGCCGACGATCGGGCCGAGCCTGGTGGCCGGATGGGCCAGCACGGCAACGACCACCGTGGTCGCAATTGCCAGCAGGACCATGCCGCCCCGGTAGAGGAACGGCGAGAACTCCGTGGTCTGCCAGATCAAAAGGAAAATGACCAGGAGACCCCCGGCCCCGAGCAGGTCCATGTTCCGCCGGGCCTTCGCCGGTAGGTTCTTGTCCAACCGTCGGCTTGGCCAGACCATCGCCAGTGCCGCCCCGAGCAGCAAGGCGAAGGCGCGGGTGTCGGTCCCCTCGTATACCCGGGTGGTGTCGAAGCCCGGCTCGTAGAGAACCGCCATCAGGATGGCCGACACAAGGGCCAGACCGAGGGTGATCAGCGCGAGGTTCGGGCGGATCCGCTCCCGGCGTGCCCGCTTGCCGTGATCGTGGGCGGGGGAGATCCTGAGCAGCAGCAACAGCAGCCACGGCCAGATGATGTAGAACTGCTCTTCGACCGCCAGCGACCAGAGATGGCTCATCGGGGACGGAGCCCCGAAACGGTCGAAGTAAGACATGTCCTGGGCGATCGCCCACCAGTTCTCGACAAAGAAGATCGATGAGAACGTCTCGCCGCGCAGGGTCCCGAGCAGGTCCGGATTGCCGATCCAGACCCAGAGCAGTACCACCGCCAGCATCGTGAACAGGGCGGGCAGTAGGCGCCGGGCCCGGGCCAGCCAGAAGTTCTTGAGGCTGAGCTTCCGGGTCACCCAGCCCTCCAGCAGGATGTCGGTGATCAGGTAGCCGGAGAGGGTGAAGAAAACCCCGACCCCAAGCAGGCCCCCCGGGGCGAAGCCCACCTCGAGGTGATAGGCGATGACGGCCAGGACGGCGATCGCCCTGAGGCCGTCGAGGCCAGGCATGTAGCGCTGGCCTGCTCGCCTTTCTACAGGTTCCGGCATGACCCCGGAATCTACCCGCTGGAAGCTGTCGCTACCGGTCCGCTCGTCCGTCTGGAAGAGGGGCCGAAGTACTCGCGTGCGATCACTGCAACCAGCGCCAGCAGGAGCAGGCCAGCGGTGACGAGGGCCGCCGGATGAACCAGCCAGGCAAAAACTCCGACCGCGACGCAGCCAGCGGCGCCCCAAATCCTTCGCCACGGCAGGCTGCCGGTCAACCGCCAGCGGATAGGCGCGAAAGCAAGCAGGTAGAGCGTGGGGCCGGCGACCACCGCCGTCAGCTCAGGCAGGTGGAGGTACTCGGTTGGATGAGTCAGTACCAGCTCGTCGCCTACCGCGCAGAGGATGATTCCCGCGATGATCGGTAGGTGGCCGTACGTGAAGACATCCCGACCGACCGCGGTGCGGTCCTCGGCCCGGCCCAGCACCTTCTCGAGGATCGACGCGATGTAGTTGAAGTAGAGCCACCAGAGGCAGACCGTCCCGGCGAAGGCAGCGACAAAAGCCACCGCGGTGGCCAGGTTGAATTCGAGTCCCGTGGTTGTGGCCCCGGTGAGAACGATGGATTCACCGAGGGCGATGATGATCAGCAGCTGGAAGCGTTCGGCGAAATGCCCACTGCCGACGTTCCAGGCATCCAGCGTCAGCCGCCTGAGCCAAGGCACGTAGAAGGTCACCAGGGGTGCGATGAATTCGATCGCAAGTGCGACCAGCCAAAGCCCGATCCGGGCGTCCCCCTCGGCCAGGGCGCCGCCGATCCAGAACGGCGCCGAAAAACAAAACCAGGTGAGGATGTGGGCAGAGCGGCTGCGTTCGATGGTTCCCCGCTCGGCCGCAGCGAAAGTCAGGTAGCTCTGGCGGAAAACCTGGATGAAGACATAGGCGGCCGCGAAGAGTACGCCCATTTCGGCGAAAGCTTCGGGGATGGCCACCGCCATCAGCAGGCTGGCCATCATGATGATGAGCAGGAGAAAGCGAACCGGCATCTGGTCCGGATCAAGTTCATTTGTCACCCAGGTCGTGTACTGCCAGGCAGCCCAAACGACCAGCAGGACCATGATCGACTCCAGAGCGCCTCGCCAAGTGAGATGCT
>JBGAOF010000056.1:0-11273 GCA_044221915.1 Solirubrobacterales bacterium | reverse complement strand
CTTGCCTGGCCCGAGGGCATCGACCCCGGAGTGGATCGCCGCCGCACCCGTCCCCAGGAACCGGTGCTTGATGACAATCTCGACTGGAAGATCCTCGAGCAGACCAAGACAGCGGTCAATGACGGCAATCCCGTTCAAATTGACATGAAAATACGCAACGTCGATCGTTGTGTCGGCGGCATTCTCTCGAATGCGATCGCCAGGTCCCGGGGTTCCGAGGGGCTGGCAGAAGACACGATCAAGGTGAGCTTTCAAGGTTCGGCCGGACAGTCCTTCGGCGGCTGGCTCGCGCCGGGGGTTTCTTTCTCGCTCCGTGGCGAGGTGAACGACTATGTCGGCAAGGGTCTTTCCGGGGGCATCCTCGCCGTCTCACCTCCTCAGGGTGCCGCCTACCAGCCGGAAGAGAACGTGATCGTCGGCAACACGGCCCTCTACGGAGCAACCAGGGGGCGGGCATTCTTCCGCGGTCTGGCCGGCGAGCGCTTCGCGGTTCGCAACTCCGGGGCGACCGCGGTGATCGAGGGCGTGGGCGATCACGGTTGCGAGTACATGACGGGCGGTACGGTTGTGGTGCTCGGCCCGACCGGCCGGAATTTCGCGGCGGGAATGAGCGGGGGGATCGCCTACGTTCTCGATGACGAAGACGAGTTCCGCAGCCGAATCAACCCGACCATGCTCAACCAGCTCGAGGAGTTGGATCAGGAAGATACGGACAAGCTGCAAGGGTTGATCGGGTAACACATGGAACGCACGGGTTCCGAGGTGGCCCGGCGGATTCTCGATGATTGGACCGAGGTGGTCGAGAAGTTCGTGAAGGTGTTCCCGGCCGACTACAAGCGGGTCCTGGCCGAGCTCGAAACCGAACAGCAGGCACGACCAGGGGAAGGCCCGGATACCGGTGCCGTGGAAGTCATCGGCGAACCCGCCACCGGGGTAACCGCGGAGAAGGGGGCCTGACGATGGGCAAGCTGGGTGGTTTTCTGGAGATTCACCGGGTCGGGGCCCGCTACCGGGACCCGATCGAAAGGGTTGACGATTATTCCGAGTTCATAGTCCCGAGGACAACCGAGGAACTCTCGGGCCAGGGTGCCCGCTGCATGGAATGCGGTGTTCCTTTCTGCCACAACGGCTGCCCGCTGGGCAATCTGATCCCCGACTGGAACGACCTGGTCTACCGTGACCGCTGGGATGACGCGATCCGTCAGCTGCACGCGACGAACAACTTCCCCGATTTCACCGGGCGGCTCTGTCCCGCACCCTGTGAGGCCGCCTGTGTTCTGGAAATCCGCGAAGGTGAGGCAGTCACCATCAAGCAGATCGAGCAGGCAATAGCCGATCGCGCGTGGCAGGAAGGCTGGATTGAACCACGACCGCCGAAACGCGAGACGGGGCACAGCGTTGCGGTGGTCGGTTCGGGGCCGGCCGGCATGGCCGCAGCCCAGCAACTACGCCGGATCGGGCACCGCGTAACCCTTTTTGAACGCGATGAAGCCGCTGGTGGCCTGGTCCGTTTTGGCGTTCCCGACTTCAAGATCGAAAAGAGGGTGGTTGAGCGTCGGGTGCAGCAGCTGATCCAGGAAGGGGTCGAGGTGAGATGCGGGGTTGATGTCGGCACCGACATCCCGGTCGAGGAGCTCCGCGACGGTTTCGATGCGGTGGTCCTGGCGACCGGCTCCCGGGTGCCCCGCGACCTGCCCGTACCGGGGCGCGATCTTGAAGGGGTCCATTTCGCGATGGACTATCTCTACAGCCGTAACCGCTGGCTCGCCGGAGAGCAGGGCCCGATGCCGTTGACCGAGGCCCCGGCCCCGGCCCCGATTTCCGCTCGCGGCAAGCATGTAGTGGTGATCGGCGGCGGTGACACAGGTGCCGACTGTGTCGGGCAGTCGATCCGCGAGGGAGCGCTTGACGTCGTTCAGCTGGAGCTGCTCCCCGAACCCCCCGAGCGACGCCCCGACGACCGCACCCCATGGCCCCTTTGGCCTCTCAAGTTCCGGCTTTCGTACGCGATGGAAGAAGCGCAGGACCTTAAGAAGGGCGAACAGGACTTCTCTGTCACCACGGCATCCTTTGAGGGCGAAGACGGCAGCGTGAAGGCCCTGCGGGTCGCGAAGGCTGCGGCTGAGCCTCCCTTCAACCCGGTCGAAGGGAGCGGTTTCGAGATCAAGGCGGACCTGGTCCTGCTCGCAATGGGCTTTCTCCACCCGGAACCCGGGCTGCTGGACGCCCTCAATGTGGACAAGGACCGCCGCGGCAACATCAAGGCCGGCACCTACGAGACGTCTGTGCCTGGCGTCTTTGCTGCCGGGGACGCGCGGCGGGGCCAGTCCCTGATTGTCTGGGCCATCAACGAGGGCAGACAGGCCGCCCGAATGGTTGACCGCTACCTTGGGACGCTGCCTGCCCCAGTTCCTCCGGCGCCGAAGACCGAGGTCCATTCCGGCAACGTAGAGCCGGCGGACGAAGGTCCGGAAGGCCCGCCACAACATGTTGCACCGGGCCTTGGCCCGGATCCGGGCACATCCGCGCCGGGCTTTGCCCGGGAGTGAGACTCAGCGACGACTGGCCCGCAGCAGTAGCAGCGAGCCGGAAAAAGCACTGAGCAGAGAGCCGGCGAAGATTCCGAGTTTCGCGGTCTCAATGGTCGCGGGGTCATCGAAAGCCAGCCCGGTGATAAACAGGGAAACCGTGAAGCCGATCCCGCCGAGCGCTGCGATGCCCCAGATGTGATCGTTCCGCACCCCGGCCGGGGCCGAGCCGATCCCGGCCCTGCTGACCAGGGTGCAGGCGCCGCCGATACCGAGGAACTTGCCTGCCACCAGCCCCGCAACGATGCCCCAGAAGAGGCCGGAGCGGACCGCTTCCGCAATTACTCCGCCATCAAGAACTATCCCGGCATTGGCGAGCGCGAAAAGTGGAACCACGACCATTGCCGACCAAGGGTGAAGGCGATGTTCCAGATCTTCGATCACCATCCGGCCGTGAAAGGGCCGGGCAGGGGTCAGCAGCCCGAGCAGAACGCCAGCCAGGGTGGCGTGGATGCCGGCTTCAAAAAAGCCGAGCCAGACCAGCAGCCCGGCCGGGATATAGGCAACGCTCCGCGTGATCCCGAGCCTCTGCTGGATCAGGACGATGGCGACCCCGGCGATGATCAGGCCGCCCCAGGCAAGATCGAGGGAGTCGGTGTAAAACGCCGCGATGATCAGGATCGCGATCAGGTCATCCACTATCGCGATGGTGAGTAGCAGCAGGCGCACCCCGGAAGGCAGGCGCTTCCCGAAGAGGGCCATGACGGCGATAGCGAAAGCGATGTCGGTGGCCATGGGTATGGCCCAGCCGCCGGCCGCGGCCGTGCCGTTGTTGAAGGCAAGGTAGATGACGCCTGGCAGCAGCACCCCGCCGAGGGCCGCGAAGATCGGCAAGGCAGCCTTGCGACGCTCGTTCAGTTCCCCGACGGCCAGCTCCCGCTTGATCTCCAGGCCGACCACGAAGAAGAAGATCGCCATCAGGGCGTCATTGATCCAGTGCTGAAGGTCCTCGGTGATGCTCAGGCTGCCGGTCCCGAGGGTGAGTTCCCGCCCCCAGAACTCAAAGTAACCACCGGGAGCGGCAAGGTTGGCCCAGAGGATGGCCAGCCCGGTGGCGGCCAGCAGCGCGATCCCGCCCGAGGCCTCGTCACGAATGAACTCCGCGCCGGCGTCCCGGATCCTGGCGGGCCCGGTACTCATTTCAGTTGCAAGCCCGGATGCCCCAAGGCTCCATGACGGCCACACCTTTCCGGGCCTGCCCCGTTTGCCCGGGGGATCGCGATCGGACCACCATTCATCGCTTTCACGGTAGCAGCGGACCCTGTCATCTCTAGACTCGCTGCCTGATGGCTGACGGCCACGAACATAAGCATGAAGGCCATAGCCACGGACCCGGTGCCTGGCGGGAGACCGACCGGCGGGCTCTGCTGATCGCGGCGGGATTGACGGCCGGGTTCATGCTGGCCGAGGTGGCCGGGGGTCTCCTGACCGGTTCCCTCGCCCTGATTGCCGATGCCGGCCACATGCTCTCGGACAGCTTCTCCCTGTTTCTCGCCCTCGGTGCGGTGGCGCTGGCATCCCGCCCGGTCACACCGAAGCGCACCTTCGGCTTCAAGCGGGCGGAAATCCTGGCCGCTCTTGCCAACGGCATTCTCCTAGTGCTGGTCTCGGTCTGGATCATCATCGAGGCAATCGGGCGGATCGGCGACCCGCCCGAGATTCTCGGCGGCTGGATGCTGGCCATCGCAGTCCTCGGCCTGATCGTGAACCTGGTCGCGGCCAGGGTGCTCTACGGCTCTTCCGGAGAAAGCCTGAACGTGAAAGCGGCGCTGAGGCATGTCCTCGCTGACGTCGCCGGATCGGTCGGGGTGATCCTCGCCGCCCTGGTGATAATGCTGACCGGCTGGGAACTCGCCGACCCGATCGTCTCGATTGTTATTTCCGTTCTTATCGCGGCCAGTGCATGGTCGATACTGCGGGACTCTGTGGATGTTCTTCTCGAGGCCGCTCCGCCCGGCCTGGATACCGAGGAGATTGGATATTCCATGGCTGCGCTGCCGGGAGTCGAGCAGGTACATGACCTGCATGTCTGGCAGATCACTTCCGGGCTGCCGATGCTGAGCGCGCATGTCCTGGTCAGCGCGGATGCCGATTGCCATGCCATCCGGCGCCGGCTTGAGGCGCAGCTTCGTGAAGACTTCGAGATTGACCACACAACCCTGCAGGTTGAACATCTGGCCAGCCAGGATCCGCTCACGATCGAGCCGATCGGCGGTCCTGATCCCTGAATGGCGTCAGATCGAGCGTCCGGGGGCGACGCTACCTTCTGAATCGTGAACTGGTTTGAGGGGCGGCTGGCCGCCTTCGACATAGAAACCACCGGTACCGGCGTCGAAGACGACCGTATCGTCACTGCCGCCGTGAGTCTGGTCGGCGGAGGACAGGAAACGGTGAGCCGGACCTGGCTGGTAGATCCGGGCATCGAGATTCCGGCCGAGGCAATCGAAGTGCACCGGATCACCACCGAGCGGGCCCGCCGCGAGGGTGTGTCTACCGCTGCGGCGGTCGATGAGATCACCGGTATCCTTGCCCGCCAGCTTGCCGACGATGTGCCGATCGTCGCTTTCAACGCGCGTTTCGACCTGACCATTCTTGATCGGGAAGCACGCCGGCACGGTGTTCAGCCACTGGTCGAGCGAATCGGCGGTCCCGACGGACTGCTGGTGGTGGACCCATATGTCCTCGATCGGCAGGTGGATCGTTACCGCAGAGGAAGGCGGAACCTGGCCATTCTTTGTGAGTTTTACGGGGTGCCGCTGAATGACCCTCACGCGGCCGATGCCGATGCTCTTGCCGCCGCACGGCTTGCCTGGAAGATGGGCCGGAAGTACCCCGAGCTTGGTCAGCTTGACCTCCCTGATCTTCACGAGCGTCAGGTTGAATGGGCGGCTGCCCAAGCAGAGGACCTCCAGCGGTTTTTCAACCGCAAGGGCAGGTCCGAAAGAGTTGAAGGTGCCTGGCCGGTCGTGCCCTGTCCCGAACCGGTCGAGTTCCCGGGCCGACTCGCCGCCTGAGGCATGGCGGCCGTCACCGGCCGGTGAGGACTGGGAGAATCGGCCTGTGACAGAAGTTCGGCGGGCCGATGACCATATCGAGGTAGAACTCGACGAAAAAGAGGAGATCAATCTCCTCGACGAGCTTGGCGGCCCACAGGGGATCGCCGATTCGAGCATCCCGGGCCTGGTCTTTGTTATTTCCTACACCGCCACCGGGCAGAACCTCGAACTGGCTGCGGGAATCGCGGTCGGGGTCGCCCTGTTCATTGCTCTGGTCCGGCTTGTCCGTGGAGAACGAGCGAGGTACGCGGCTTCGGGCTTTCTCGGTGTTGCCCTGGCGGCCTTCATCGCTACCCGCACCGGCAAGGCCGAGGATTTCTTCCTGCCGGGACTTTTCCTCAACGCCGGTTACGCGATTGCCTATGCCGTTTCGGTTGCGATCCGGTGGCCTCTGATGGGGGTCTTCATCGGCCCCCTGATCGGTGAAGGAATGGCCTGGCGTGCCGACCCCGAACGGGTCCGTCTCTTCAACCGGATCAGCTGGCTGTGGGTCGGCACTTTCCTGCTCCGGCTCGCGGTCCAGCTGCCGCTCTATTTTTCCGGAGCGCTGGTCGCCCTCGGGGTCGCGAAGACCGCGATGGGCCTTCCAATCTTCATCGTTGCGATCTATTTCAGCTACCTGATGCTGCGGGCCGCAGGGATCGACCTCAAGAAAAAGGAGGAAGGCGAAGCACAGGCAAAATAGTGCCGCCCCGTGAAAGGCATAGAATGTCTTGCCGCTTTTGTCTCCGTCTTCTTCAATCCACAAAACCGCGAGTTCTGCGGAAAACGCCAAGACCAACGGTGGCCCGGACGGCCGACCGAAGAGAAAGGCCGTGCCGATCCGTCTCCGTCTCGGGGCGTCGGAGGGCCTTTACCGTATCCGCCCGTTCGAAGTGGTGGTCCGTGCCCACCGGCCGGAGCGTCCCGACGAGTTCTTCGACGTGATCGAACTCTGGCGGCAGGACAGCGCCGAGTTCGGTTCGAGGGGGCGTATCGACACGACCATGGGAGTCGGCATGGCCGCGGCGGCCTGGACACCGCTTCGCAGCCTGCTTGAAGCTGAAATCCCCGATCGGCTGGAACTCTCGGATGATCAGGTCCTCGAATTGCTGGACGGGGCCGCGGATCGCCTTGAGTCCTCGGGGGTGGTTCTGGAGTGGGATCCCGGGCTCAGCCAGGGATTGAGTGGCAAGGTCGTGGTTGGCAGCAGCGGGCGCTTGAGCCGAAGCGTTCCCGAGGTTTTCGACCAGGATGCCCTGCAGGGCTTCTCCTGGCAACTTGCGCTCGATGGCCAGCCACTGTCGGAGGCGGAGCGCATCCTCGTGGCCGAGGCCGATGGGCCCGTAGCCCGCCTGCGGGAGAGATGGGTACTGGTGCCCCGCCTGATGGCCGAAAGAGCTCGAAACCCGGATCTGAAGCCGCTCACCGCAATCGATGCGTTGAGTGTCGCGCTGACTGGAAGCACCGTGATCGACGGGGAGAGGGTGGACGTAGAGGCAACCGGCTGGGTCGCGCAACTCAGGGAACAGGTGACCGGTCAGGCCGATCCGGAGGTGATCTCGCCCCCGGAGTCTCTGAATGCGACCCTGCGCGAATATCAGGTGGAAGGGCTCCGCTGGCTACACCGGATGACTTCACTCGGCCTCGGCGGCTGCCTGGCCGACGACATGGGCCTGGGCAAGACGGTGATGCTGATCTCGCTCCACCTCCACCGCAGGCTGAACCCGCAGACCGCAGGACCTACCCTTGTGGTTTGCCCGGCTTCCCTGCTGGGGAACTGGGAGCGGGAAATCCGGCGCTTCGCCCCGGGCGAGGGAGTTCGGCGTTACCACGGGCCGGACCGGAATCTGGATCAGATAGCGGGGGGCTTCGTGTTGACCACCTACGGAACGATGCGACTTGACGCGGAACGCTTCGAGACGGTTCCCTGGGGCCTGCTTGTCGCCGATGAAGCCCAGCATGTGAAGAATCCACGATCGGCCGGTGCCAGGGCCCTGCGAACGATTCCCGCGAGGTCCCGTGTCGCCTTGACGGGCACGCCTGTCGAGAACAATCTCAGCGAACTTTGGGCGATTCTGGACTGGACAACCCCCGGCCTGCTCGGCAGCCTCGGCGGGTTCCGCCGCCGCTGGGCCGATCCGATCGAGATCGAGGGTGACCTCGCAGCCACCCGGTTGCTCAATCGGCTGGTCCGCCCGTTTCTGCTGAGGCGGCGCAAGTCGGACCCCGGGATCGCGCCGGAACTGCCCCCGAAAACCACCACCGACCAGCCGGTCAGCCTCGGTGCCGAACAGACCGTCCTTTACGAACAGGCCGTGCGTGAGAACCTGCTCCAGATCCGTCAGGCATCCGGCATCAACCGCCGGGGCCTGGTGCTGAAACTGCTCACTTCCCTCAAGCAGATCTGCAATCACCCGGCCCAGTATCTGGGTGAGACAGATGCTCCCCTTGCGGGCCGCTCCGGGAAACTGGAGCTCCTCGACGAGTTGCTGGACACGATCCTGAGTGAAGACAGTTCGGTTCTGGTTTTCACCCAGTATGTGGCAATGGCGAAGCTTCTGGACCGGCACCTGAAGGAACGCGAGGTCAAGACCATGCTGCTTCACGGCGGGACGGCCGTGCGCCAGCGTGAGCGCATGGTCGAGCGCTTCCAGGCCGGTGAAGTGCCGGTCTTCCTGCTTTCCCTGAAAGCCGCCGGTACCGGGCTCAACCTGACTCGTGCCGATCATGTGATTCATTACGACCGCTGGTGGAACCCGGCCGTCGAGGAACAGGCCACCGATCGTGCCCACCGGATCGGCCAGATGAAATCGGTGCAGGTTCACCGCCTGATCGCCGAAGGTACTATCGAAGACCGAATTGCCTCGATACATGACACCAAACGGGAGCTCGCCGACGCAATCGTCAGCGCAGGTGAAGCCGCATTGACCGAACTCAGCAACGAGGATCTGGCCGAGCTGGTGGAACTTCGGAATTCGGGGCAATGAGCGAATCCGCTTCAGGAACCGGACGGATCTGGCGTGGCCAGACGGTCGAGGAGCGGCAGAGTGACCGCAGGGAACGTCTGATCGAGGCCGGGATAGAACTTTTCGGCACGCGGGGGTATGCGAATACCCCGGTCAAGGCGATCTGCGAGGAAGCCGGCCTGACCGAACGCTATTTCTACGAGGCCTTCGAGGACCGTGAAGACCTGCTTGACGTCATTCACTCGCTTCTTCTTGAGGACTGCCGGGAGGCGACCCTGGTGGCAATCGGCGATTCCCCCGTTGACCTCGAGGTCTCCATGCGTGCGGGCCTTTCCGCTTTTGCGCGTGAACTGACCCGTGATCCGAGACGCGCCCGGATCCAGGAGATCGAAGTGGTCGGGGTGAGCCCGGCCATGGAAAAGAAGCGGCGGGAGTGGATCCACGCCTTCGCCACGATTGTCGCCGACCTCAGCCGTGAACTCGGGGTCACGGACCGGATTGGTCCGCTGCGAATTGACGTGATCGCGCTCGGCCTGGTTGGTTCGGTGAACGAGCAGCTGATCAACTATGTCCTCGGGTTTCTGGATATTCCACTAGAGGACCTGATTGAAAATCAGGTGGCCGCTTTCACGGCCGTGGCCGGGACCCTGCTGGAACAGGCCGACTAGACTGACAATGTTCCATGTCAATTATGGAAGGATGCATTCATGAGTGAACACAGCCAGCCCCGATCAAAGACAATCGCCATTACCGGTGCCGGCCGGGGCATCGGACTCGCCACGGCCCGGCAGCTCGCCGCCCGGGGACATCGCGTGATCATGTCCGACCTCGACGGGGCACTGGTCGCTTCGGAAGCGGAAAAGATCGGTGGCCAGGCCCAGGGCTTCGAACTCGATGTGGTTGATCGCGCAGCTTTCACGGCCCATCTCGAGATGATCGAGCAGGAGATCGGCCCGCTCGATGTACTGATCAACAATGCCGGAATCTGTTCGGCGTCGGCCAACATCCTTGAGCAGGACCCGCTGATTACGGATCTGACGATCGACATCGACCTCAAAGGAGTAGTCAACGGGACGGTGGCCGCGATCCGCCTGATGACCCCCCGGCGCCAGGGACAGATCGTGAACGTCGCTTCCCTGGCTGGCGTCATGGGGGTGCCCGGACTGGCAGCCTACGCGGCCGCCAAGTTCGGAGTTGTCGGTTTCACCGATTCGGTGCGGGCCGAATTTTCCGGCGACGGACTGGAGTTCACCTGCGTCATGCCCGGCCCGGTGGACACAGAAATGATGGATGGCACCTCGTCTTCGCCGCTGGTCAAGCTGCTGGATCCCGAAGAACTGGCTTCGGGAATAGTTGAAGCCGTGGAAAAGGGGCGGGACCGGGTGGCGATGCGTGGTTCCAGTTACTTCCTGTCGAGACTGCTTTCGATCCTGCCCCCCGCGGTGGGGATCAAGATTGGCAGTTGGACCCGCATTGACCGCATCTACACCGAGATCACTCCCGGTGCCAGGGCAGGCTACGAGGACCGCATCAGGCGCTGAGCTCCGGCGATCCGGGGCGATTTCTCCGGGCCCGGAAAGTGAAAAGGGCCCCGGTCGGGGCCCTTTCCGTTTCCGTTCCCCCGCCTGGCTCTACTTGCCTCCCGGCAGGCGGGATTCAAAGAAGGACATGACGTCGGGCTGGGCCGCCGAGACGACTCCACCGTGGTCCACACCCGGATAGACCTTGTAGTCCACGTTGTCACCCTGCGCCATGAGTTCGCCGTCGAGCAGGTCGGAGAGCAACTTCGGTGTGGTGTTATCCGCGTCACCCTGGGCCAGCAGCACCGGGGCAGTGGTCTTCACGGCCGGGTTCTGCGCGTCGAGGACGCCATAGAACTGGGTCATGTCGTAGCCCGGACGCAGCAACTGGGACGGGGCCAGGCCACCGAGGTTATCGGGCTGCGACAACTCCGAGAGGCATTTGGTCAGGGTCTGGGGATAGAACGGAAGGATCGCATCCGAGAGAGCCTGATTCGGGTTCACCTGCGGGTATTCGACGGTCATGCCCCGAACCAGCATGGTCGCTAGCGCGGTCAGGCCACTGGGCTGGGTGAGGCTGGGCAGGATCTGTGCCTGCATCTTGAAATGCGAGGCTGGCGCATAGGAAACCGTGCCACGCAGTTTCAGCTCGGGTGTCCAGGTCGCGGCCTGGCCGGCAGCGAACAGCGCCGCTTGACCACCCTGAGAGTGGCCCGCAATCAGGTACTTGTTGCTGATCTTCGCGCCCAGCTGGCGGGAAGCACGGACGATGTCCAGGATGCCCCGGCCGGAAGCCTTGCCGACCAGGAAGGGATGGATGCCCGGGGTGCCAAGGCCCTGGTAGTCGGTACGGGCAACCGCATATCCGGCCTTGAGCCACTGGTTCATGACCGGGTCGGTGTAGGAGATGTAGCCCTCGGCGACGCCGCCCTTGCGGTTCCGCGAAGGAGCACACTTATCGGCGATTCCGGTGGTTCCGTGACCGTAGCTCACAATCGGCCAACCGCCCCTGGGGGCCTTGCCCTTCGGCACGCTGACCGAACCGGAGACAGCCACCCGCTTGCCGGAAGGTGAAGTCGACGTGTAGAGGACCAGCTTCGTCGAGGACGCATTCTTGAGCGGAACCGAACCGCCGGGCTTGCGCTGCCAGATCAGCTTGCC
>JBGAOF010000055.1:0-11339 GCA_044221915.1 Solirubrobacterales bacterium | reverse complement strand
GGGGAGGCCGCGGAGATCCTCGCCGGGGGTCTCTTGCCGGGACTCGAAGTGAGCTGGATTGACGAGTACCGCAACCGGGCCGGGGACCTGCTCCTTCAGGCCCAGGAACTGGTCGCGCGTGCGGGCGCCCGGCTGGGCGGCGCGGAACAGGCAGCGGCGGAGGCCAGCGCCCTCGCGGCGGTGGATGCGGCCCCGTTTCGTGAATCGGCCCGGGTCGCCCTGATTGAGGTTCTCGAAGCGCAGGGCAACCTTGCCGAGGCGCTGCGGGCACATGAGGAGTTCCGGGTTCTGCTTCGGGATGAGCTCGGCACGTTCCCGGCCCCTGAACTTGGTGCGATTCACGAACGCCTCCTCAACGCGCATCAAAAGGAGGAACGGCAGCCGGGTCAGGTATCCGGCGGCAACGGAGGCCGGGCCGCTTCCGGGACCGCGGCCGCGGACCATCAGGTCCCGGCGGAGGCGATCGGCCAGCTGATCGATCCGCGGACCGGGGAGACCAGCCTGGTCGGACGCGAAGAAACCATCAGCCAGTTGAACCGGGAACTCGACCTCGCCGTTGCCGGCGACCTGAGGATCGTCTTGCTGGCCGGTGAAGGCGGGATCGGCAAGACCCGCATCGCCGCCGAACTGGCGGCCGGACGCGACGATGTCACGGTCCTCTACGGCAGGTGCGAACCGGATGAGGTCCATCCGTTCCGGGTCTGGTCGGGTCTGCTGCGTTCGGCGATGAGCCAGGCGGGGGACATTGACCCTTCAGCAATTGTCGGCGGTGACGGCCCGACGCTGGCCAGGATCCTCCCGGAGCTGATCCCCGGCATGGAGCTGCCGGCTCCCGGGCCGGCCGGCGATCTCCAATCCGAACGGCGGGCACTGTTCGGCGCGGTGATGCGGGTGATCGGCCGCCTCTCTGCCCGGCGGCCGTTGCTGATCGTCCTCGATGACCTCCACTGGGCCGACCACTCCACCCTGATGCTTCTGGCCAGCCTGGCCGGCGACAACCCGCCGGGCGGCGTGCTGGCACTCGGCCTTTACCGCGACACCGAACTGACCGCGGACAGCTACCTGCCCGAAACCCTGATCAACCTCCAGCGCCGCCTGCCCACCCTGAGGCTCGAGGTCGAGGCGCTGGACACCGAGGCTGTCGGAAAGCTGATCGGAGACCGGCTCAGTCCTGACCTTGCAGCCTCACTCCACGAGCAGACCGGCGGGAACCCCTTTCTGCTCGAGCAGCTGATCAGGCATCTCGGAGAAACCGGCTCCAATGACCCGGGCGATGCCCCGGCGGAGATTCGACAGCTCATCTCCCAGCGGGTCGGGCGGCTCCAGCCCGGCAGCGCCGACCTGCTTCGGAAAGCCGCCCTGATCGGCCGGGACTTCAATCTTTCACTCCTGCTGGCAACCACCAGGCAGGACGAGGAGACCGTGATCGACCTGCTCGAGGGAGCGGTAGCGGCCGGCCTGCTCGATGAGTCGCAGGTCGCACCCGGCCGCTTTTCCTTCGTTCATGAACTTCTCCGCAGCACCCTGGACGAAGAGATCGGCCTGACCCGGCGGGTGATCATCCACCGTGACATCGGTGAAGCTATAGAACGGCAGACCAGCCAGCATCCGGAACAGAGGGTCGGCGAGAAGGCCTGGCATTTCACCCATGCCGGCCCGGCCGAGACCGACCGGGCCGTCCTCTGGGCCACCCGCGCCGCCGCCCAGGCCGAAAGCCGGCTTGCCTACCACGAAGCGGTTGACTTCTACGAGGGGGCGATCGGTGCCGCCCGGGCCGACGAACCGGTTGACCAGGGCCTGCTGGCCCGGTTGCTGCTGAGCCAGGCGAAAGCGAAATGGAAAAACGGTGCCTTGCAGGACGCCGGGGATACCTTCATGGCAGCGGCAGTGGCAGCGGGACAATCCGGCCTGCCCGAACTGGCGGCCGAAGCCGCGATCGGAAGCCGCTGGGGTGCCTGGGATGCATTCGACGCGGACCTGGCCGAACAGATCAACCTGATGCGACTGGCGCTGGAAGCCCTGCCCGAGGGTGACAGCCCGCTGCGGGCAGAGCTTATGGCCATGCTCGGTCACGGGCTCTACTACGTCAGCGGTCAAGCCGAATAAGCGCGGGAACTCGCCGCTCTTTCACTGGACATGATCGGCCGCTGCGAAGACCCGGAGGCGGAATTCGGCGTGATCCAGGCCACTGCCTACCGGCGTTGGGAGCCGCGTCATCTGGACCAGCGGCTGCCCGGCTCCGAGCGGATGCTTGAGCTCGCAGAGGAAATCGGGGACCCCGAGCTGATCGGCCAGGCCCTCGTCTCCCGTGCACTCTCGCTGCTGAACCTGGGCCGCGGAGCGGAAGCCGAGGCTGACCGCAGTCGGCATTACGCGATGAGTGAGACCCTCCCCCAGATCCGGGTGGTCTCGAAAGCGATGCGGGCTGCTTCCTGGTTTCTGACCGGCGACTGGAAGGACGGGGAAGAACTGGTGCGCGAGATGCAGGAGGAAGGGATGCCCCGCGGAGCATCCCTCCTGGTCGAGGACGCTCACCGCTTCATGGTCCGCGCCCAGCAGGGCGGCCTCGCCGAGCATCTCGACCGGCTCGAGCTCTTTGAAGCGGGGGCAAAAGGATGGGAGATGTGGCCGACCTGGCGGCTCGGGCTGATGCTGGCCAGGGTTCAGGCCGGGCAGGTGGAGGAAGTCCGGGCACAGATCGCGGAGATCGGCTACACCGGGCTCGACAGGACCAAGGATTTCAACAACACGCTGCTGCCGTTCTGCGCGGTCGGGAACATGCTGGTCGGAGAGCTGGACGACCGGACCGGGGCCGCGAAACTGATCGAGCTGCTCGCCCCGTACAGGGGGGAATGGATCGTGATCGGCCGGATCGGCTCGACCCTCGGCCCGGTTGAAATGCATCTCGGTGAGCTGCAGCTGATGACCGGTGACCTGCGTGAAGCCGCCACCGCCCTCGAACGATCCCTGGTCACCTGTGAAGCGATGGGTTCCACTCCTTACCTGGCCCGGACGAAGCTCGCCCTGGCAGCGGCCCTGGAGGCGATGAACGATCCGGATGGCAGGGAGCGCCGCAAACAACTGCGAAGTGAGGGTGAGGAGGTCGCGAATGCCCTCGGCATGGAAGCGATCCTGAAACGTCACCTCCGGCCCTGACCCGGCTCGGTTAGTTTGCGCCGGTGCCAAATCCCGAAATCACCCTCTTTGGCAGGCTGACCGTCAAGTGGGACGGCGAGTCCCTCGAAGGGACCCTCCCGGGCCGCCAGGGCCGGCTGATCTTCGCCTACCTGATTCTCAACCGGTCCCGGCCTGTCCGTCGCGACGAGCTGGTCGAGGCCCTCTGGGCCGATGAAGGCCTGCCCCGCGGCGGTGAAGCCCTGCTCGCCCCGCCGCTGTCGCGACTCCGCAAGTCGCTGGGAGAAGGGCGGCTAACCGGCAGGACCGACCTGACCATTGAGCTCGGACCCGAAGCGCGGGTCGACAGTGAGGCCGCCCGGGAGCACCTGGCCACCGCAGAAGGGGTGGCCGGTGACCGGCAGGCCGGCCCCGACCAACTGGCGGAAGGCTGGGAAGCGGCCGGGGAAGCGGCCCGGATCCTTGAAGGCGGCCTGCTGCCCGGGCTGGAAGCGCGTTGGATCGACGAGCATCGCAGCCAGTTCGAGGAACTGCGACTCAAGTCGCTGGAGGCGCTGGCCCGGATAGGGATCCGGCTTGGACCAGCCGAACAGGCCCGGGCTGAGAGGGCCGCCCGCAATGCGGTCGAGGCATCTCCGTTTCGCGAGTCGGCCCGGGCGGCCCTGCTTGAGGCCCTGGAAGCGCAGGGCAACATCGCCGAGGCCCTCCGGGAATACGAAGAACTGCGCACCCTGCTGCGCGATGAGCTGGGCAGCTTCCCGGCACCGGAGATAGCCGCGATCCACGAGCGGCTCCTGAACGCACATGAGAGTCCGGGGAAGGCGCCCGAGGCCCGCCCCGCCAGAACCGCCGAATCGGCGCCCACCCCGGGTGAGATCGGCGGGCAGATCGACCCCCGTATCGGGCAGGCGGATCTGGTCGGCCGCGAAGCCATCCTTGGACAGTTGGGCAGGGAACTCGAACTGGCCCGGGCCGGCGAATTGAGAATCGCCCTGCTGGCAGGTGAAGGCGGGGTCGGCAAGACAAGAATCGCCGCCGAACTGGCCGCCGGGCAGGAGGGCATGACAGTTCTTTATGGCCGCTCGGAGCCGGACGAGGTGCGGCCGTTCCGGATCTGGACGGGCCTGCTGCGCTCCGCGATCAGCCAGGCCGGTGATATCGATCCGGCCCTGATCGTGGGAGGTGACGGCCCAACCCTGGCCCGGCTGCTGCCCGAGCTGGTGCGCCGGATGGATCTCCCCGCCCCAGGTCCAACCTCTGACCTGGAGTCGGAACGGCAGGCCCTGTACGGCGCGGTGCTGAGAATGATCGGGAGGCTCTCGGCGCGGCAGCCGATGCTGATCATCCTCGATGACCTCCAATGGGCCGACCGTTCAACCCTGCGCCTGCTCGCCAGCCTGGCCGGCGACAATCCCCCACGGGGAATCCTCGCCCTCGGCATCTATCGTGACACCGAGCTCCCCGCCGACAGTCGCCTGCCGGAGACTCTCAGTCGGCTGCAGCGGCGGTTGCCGACCACAAGGATCCGGGTGGAGGCGCTCGATGAGGATGAGGTCAGGGACCTGATCTCCGGTCGTCTCGACGACAGCATGGCCCGGATGCTCCACGACCAATCCGGCGGCAATCCGTTCTTCGTCGAACAGCTGGTCCGTGATCTCGAAGAGTCCGGGGAGACCCGCCCCGCCGCGGTCCCGCCGGAAATCCGGGAGGTCATCACCCAGCGGGTCGCCCGCCTCCCTGCGGGAGGCCCGGAGTTGCTCGGCCGGGCCGCGCTGATCGGGCGGGATTTTGATCTCGAGATCCTTTCCCGCACCACCTCGGAGAGCGAAGATCGAATCATCGAGCTGCTTGAGTCCGCAGTCAAGGCGGGCCTGCTGGGCGAATCCGGATCGGTCCCCGGCCGGTTCACTTTCGTCCACGCGCTGGTTCGGGGTTCGCTCGGTGAAAGTTTCGGCCTTACCCGACGCGCGTCGATCCATCGCCTGATCGGAGAAGCGATCGAGCACCAGAACATGAACCGCTTCGGGCAGTTGCGTGACCAGGACCTTTCGACCCTCGCCTGGCATTTTGCCCAGGCCGGGCCGGCCGAGGCCGACCGGGCCGTCCACTACGCAACCAGAGCCGCGATGCAGGCGGAAGATCGTCTCGCCTATGACGAAGCTGTCGAGCTCCTCAGCGGGGCAATCCGGGTCTGCGAAGCCGACGAACCGGCCGATCAGGTGTTACTCGCTGAGCTGCTGATCAGCCGGGCGGAAGCCGAATGGCGGCTGGGGAGTCTCCCCCAGTCAATTTCAACCTTTGTCGAGGCGACCGAGGCCGCCCGCAAGGCAGGCATCCCCGAACTGTTTGCCCGCGCTGCCAACGGAGCCAGCTGGGGCAGCTGGGAGGCCTTCGACAACGTACGGCAGACACCGATCTCGCTGCTCGCCGAAGCGCTCGAGATGCTGGGTCCGCAGGACAGCCCCCTGCGGGCGGAAACCCTCGCCAATCTCGGCCATCTCAGCTTCTTCAGCGGGGACCCGGACGGGACGGCCACGGTCATGACCGCCGAAGCGGTGGCGATGGCCGGGGAACTTGATGACCAGACCCTTTTCAAGGTCCTCGTTTCCTCACATTCCTATCTGCTTCAGAACACCCCGGCGGCATTCCGGCTGGAAGCGGCCGACCGGGCGGTGCGCATTGCCGAGGATTCCGCCGACCGGGAGGACCTGGCCGAAGCCCTGGCCCTGAGGACAGTGATGCTGACGACTTCCGGGCGGGGAGCCGAGGCGGCCGCCGACATCGCCCGTCATTCCGCACTCAGCGCCACCCTGCCGCAGGTGCGGAACACGAACTACTCGCTGCGAGCCAGTCGTTGTTTCCTTGAGGGCCGGTGGCTGGAAGGCGAGGAGATCACCCGGGAATGCCTCGCCGGGGAATACCTGCCGCAGTCGGCCAGGATTGCGATGACCGACGCCATGCACTACATGGACTTCGCCCCGCGAGGCAGGCTCGGGGAGGTGCTTGAAGTGCTTGAGATTGAAGCGCGGGCGGCCGCCGCATGGAAGACCTGGCCGGCCTGGGAGACCGGCCTCGCACTCGGCCACTGGCAGGCTGGCGACCAAGAACGGGCCAGGGAATTGGTCGAACTGATTGACTTCGGCAACCTCGGGTCGATTACCCGCATGGGGTTGATCAAGCCGGTGTTCTGCGGGGTCGCGACGATGCTGCTGGTCGAGCTCGGTGACGCCGAAAGAGCCGGCGTAGTGATCGACCTGATGCGCGACTTCGATGATGTGTGGACGATCTTCGGCCCGGGCGCGCCCACCCTCGGCCCGGCCAGCCTTCTGCGGGGCGAACTGCTTCTGGTCCAGGGCCTCGACCGTGAGGCCGCTACCGCCCTGGAGAACGCGATCATCACCTGCGAAGCAATGAGTGCGTGTCCCTTCCTTGCCCGTGCCCGGCTGGGCCTGGCGGAAGCCCTGGGCAGGCTGGGTGATCCGGACGGGGCCGGACGCAGCGCCCGGCTGCGGGAGACCGGCCTTGAGATCGCCGGGGACCTGGGTCTCGCACCCCTGATCAAGAGGCACGCCGGTTAAGGACCGGTACGGCTGTCAGTGGAGGCCGGGACCGGATGCTTGCCACCGGACCTGGCCTTCGCCCTCGGTCCGTGAACGGCCCTCGATGTCATCCCATTCGTGAAGCATCCGCTTCAACCGCGAGACCCCGGCGGGATCGTGGGCGGCAATCCGGCCGGCCAGTTCCAGGGCGGTGTTCTCGGTGGCGGCGCCTGGCGCGGCCTGGTTGACCAGACCGATCCGCAAGGCCTCGTCGATCTTGACCGTGTTCGAGGAGAGCAGCAGATATTTGGCGTGGCTGAGGCCGCAGAGCGTGACTAGCCGGGCCGGGCCGACCGGCACACCGAGCGCCGCGCCCGGGAAGCGCATCTGCAGGTTCGAGCCGCCGATCCGGATGTCGCAGGCAACCGCGATCTCCGCCCCGCCGCCAACCGTATAGCCGTGGCAGGCCGCGATAGTCGGCCGGGGAAACTGGACCACCGCGTCATAGAGGTCGGCGAAGAGCTGCATCTTGTTCACCTTGGCCTCGTCATCAATGTCCTCCTTGATATCCGCGCCGGCCGAGAAGGCCATGTAATCGGTCGACGAGAAGACCAGCACCCTGACGTTCTCATCGCCCCGGGCAACCGCGATGTGCTCAAGCAACTCGGCGAGCATCCCGGAATTGATCGCGTTCAGCGCCTTCGGCCGGTCAAGCTGGATCAGCGCGACCCCGCGGTCGTCCACTTCATAGGTGGTCAGACTCATCTGCTCTGTCCTTTCATGGTCCGCCGGTCTCCCCGGCGGCGACTCTCTCGACAAGTCTCTCGGTTTCACGGGCCGCATCATCGATCAGATCCTCAACCTGTTCGCGGCTCTCGGAGAACTTTCCCAGCACATAGGCGGCAACCCGTTCCGGATCGGTGCTCTGCGGCCTGTCAACCCCGATTCTCACTCGCCAGAATTCGGCCGAGCCGAATCCCTGTTTGAGACTCTTCACCCCGTTGTGACCGGCGGCACCCCCGCCCAACCTGGTCCGGATCTCGCCGAACGGCAGGTCGATCTCGTCGTAGACGGCGATCACCCGATCGAGCGGGATTTTCTTCGAACCCCGGGCCGGGCCGGCTGACTTGCCGGACTCGTTCATGTAGGTGAGCGGAGTCATCAGCACGACCCGGGGGCCACCGGGCCGGATCCGCCCCTCGGTTATCCGGGCGTTGTACTTCTCCTTGGCGCGCGGCAGCTCCCAGCGCTCGGCCAGCACCGACGCGACCATGAACCCGGCGTTGTGCCGACTGCGCTCGTATTCCCGGCCGGGATTGCCCAGACCGACAATCAGGATCGGGCCATCGGACCCGTCTCCGGGGTCCGAACGGCGAAACAGGGACAGGATCTACTCCTCGTCGGAGGAGTCGTCCCCGCCGGATTCTTCGGCCGCTTCCTCGCCGCCCTCCTCGGCCTCGCCCACAACTTCCGGCTCGGCCTCGAGGTCCTCTTCCGGCTCGGCTTCGATCCGGGGCGGGGAAAGGGTCACAAGGGTGACTTCGGCAGGATCTTCGGCGACCAAGGCGACGCCTTCCGGAGCGGTGAGATCCTCGAGCGTGAGGGTGTCGTTGATCTCCATCTCCGAGACGTCGAGGGTGATCGAATCGGGGATGGCGGTCGGCAGTGCCTCGACCGTGACTTCGCGGGTGACATGTTCAAGCACACCACCCTGCTTGACGCCGGGACTGACGTCGTCTCCGGTGAGTTCCACGGCAACCTCGGCCTGAATCGCCTGGTTGAGGTCAACCTGCTGCAGATCGAGATGTTGAAGATCACCGCGGACCGGATGGTGCTGCTGCTCCTTGATCACGACCGGCACCGCATCCGAACCCTCGATCTGGAGGTCGAACAGCGCGTGGCCTTCGGCCAGGATTACCCGGGCTTCACGGCTTTCGACCTGGAAGGAGATCGCTTCGTTTCCATCCGAGTAGACGACCCCGGGAACCTTGCCCTCGCGGCGGAGGCGGCGGGAGATTCTGGTGCCGAAATCAGTACGGGTTGTGGCGTTAAGGGTTGCGCGGTTAGAAGACATTGGACAGAACAGAATAGGGAAACGCGTACGCTTTGGGCATGGCGGATGATTCCAGGATCCCGAAGGGTCGGCTTCGTCGCTCGGCGAAGCTCGGATCGGCGATCGGTTCGCAAGGCGCAAAGTACGCCGGAACCAGGGCTTCGGGGCTGTTTCGCGGTGGCGATTCAAGCCAGGAGAAGCTGGACGAGCATCACGCCGAGACCGCCGCGAAAATGGTTGAGACGCTTGGCCAGATGAAAGGCGCGGCCATGAAAATCGGCCAGTTCGCCTCGTTCATCGACATTGACTTCATCCCGGAGGAGTACCGGGAGATCTATCAGGAGCAGATGAGCAAGTTGCGCTCCCAGGCCCCCGCCATGCCCTGGGAAGATGTGGTCCGGGTTCTCGAGGAGGAATACGACGGTGAGCCGGTGGACCAGTTGTTCGACTCGATCGAGCGGGAAGCCTTCGCCGCCGCCTCGATCGGGCAGGTCCATCGCGCCCGGCTGATCGACGGGCGAGGGGTCGCGGTGAAAATCCAGTATCCGGGGATAGCCGAAGCCCTGGAATCGGATCTGAAGAACGCCGGAATGCTGGTCCGGATGGCGCAGGCCATCGCGCCTGGCCTCGATGCCCGGGAGGTGACCCGCGAACTGCGCGAACGGGTGCTTGAGGAGCTCGACTACGAATATGAGGCGCAAAACCAGCGGTCCTTCGCCCGGGCCTACCGGGGCCACCCTTTTATCCATGTCCCCGACGTGATCACCCGTCTTTCAAGGCGCCGGGTTCTGGTCACCGAGTTCGTTGAGGGAATTGGCTTCGAGGAGGTGCTCGAACTCGACCAGGAAGCACGCGACCGGTTCGGCGAGATTCTCTTTCGAGGCAGTTTCGGGTCGATCTACCACCTCCAGCACTTCAACGCCGATCCCCATCCCGGCAACTACCTGCTGATGGAGGATGGCCGGGTTGCCTTTCTCGATTTCGGGATGACCAAGAAACTCGACCGGGAACAGATCGAACTCGAACAGAGGGCGGTTGATGCGGCCGCCCGGAATGATCCGGAAGGCCTGCGGGACGCATTGCATGACCTTGGATTTGTCAAGAAGCCGTCGAAGCTCGACGCGGAACGGTTGATGAACCACGTCCGGTCGATCGGCGGCTGGTACATGGAAGACCGGGAAGTGGAGATTGACAGCCGACGGGTGATGAAAATGATCGAATCAACCCACGATCCGCGCTCGGAATACTTTGACCTGATGCGGCGGGAGTCGATTCCGGCCGACGAACTGATGGGCAGGAGGATGGAATTCGGGGTCCTTGCTGTGCTCGGGCGTTTGCGGGCAAAGCGGAACTGGCACCGGATCATGCGCGAATGGGTATATGCGGACCCGCCATCGACCGAGCTCGGCCAGGAGGAATGGGCCTACTTCGAGGAGCGCGGCATCTACCAGGTGCCCGGGATCACCGCTGCGCCCAGCGAGTAATCTGGCAGCCATGAAGAAGATCAAGGCAGGTTGGCAGCTGACCCGCAAGAGCTGGCGGGTTCTTTCGGATTCACCCGGACTGATGCGCTTCCCGCTCGTCGGCGGGGCGGCGGCGCTACTGGCCGCCATCGTGCTGATCGGCCCGGGCCTCTACCTGGTTGAGACCGACATGACCGTTCCCGGGGTGGCCCTGATTGCCGTCGGCACCTACCTCTGTGCGTTTCTGACCTACTACTTCGCCGTCGCGCTCGCCCACAGTGCGGACCGCCAGATGCAAGGTGAAGTTGCCGGTTTCGGGGAAGGCATGTCGGTCGCCTCAAGCCGGGCCGGTGCGGTGGCCGGCTGGGCCTTTGTGGCCACCGTGGTGATGACCGTGATCCGCGCCATCCAGGAGCGTTTCGGACTCGCCGGAGCGATCCTCGGGGGCCTGGCCGGAGCCGCCTGGGGGATCCTCACCTTCCTTGCTGTTCCGGTGATTGCGGTCGAGGGCCTTGGTCCGATCGCGACCATCAAGCGCTGCGCCGAGCTGGTCAGGACCCGCTGGGGCGAGCAAATCACAGGCACGATCGCGATTGGCGGGATCATCTTCCTGCTGGGCTTCCTGCCGGCCGTCCTGCTGATCGTTGCCGGTGTGATCCTCTGGGCGAGCTCCGCCGCCGCCGGTGGCTTGATGATTGCCGCAGGCGTGCTGGTCCTGGTGGTGGCGGCGCTGGTTCAGCAGTCGCTTGCCACCATTTTCGGAGTCGCCCTTTATCGCTACGTCGCCGGGCAGGAAACTGTCGGCGGCTTCACCTCCGAGGAGCTTGAAAGCGCCGTCCGCCTGAAGCGCGGCGCAGAACCGGCAACGATCTAGTCCGCCGCGGCGGGCCGGGTCCGAGCCAGATCACGGGGCCTGCCGGTTTCCGAGCCAGATCACGGGGCCTGCCGGTTTCCGAGCCAGATCACGGGGCCTGCCGGTTCAGCAGGCGGGGGTCGTTCGAGCAAACCCCGTCCACGCCCAGCTCGAGCATGGCATCAACCCGGGCGGGATCATCGACCGTCCAGACATTCAGGCCCAGCCCGGCAGCGTGGACGACATCCACCAGCCGCGATGTCACCACACCGTGGAACGCCCAGATCGAATCGATG
>JBGAOF010000054.1:0-11375 GCA_044221915.1 Solirubrobacterales bacterium | reverse complement strand
GGCCCACGACCCGGATACGCCGACCGGGGCATGTTATTTGGGTTTGGCGGATGAATGCGCCTTGAGCCGGTTTCAGATGACCTTTGCCGGATCGCTGCCGGGGTTGCTGGCCAGTTCGACCACGGTCTCGGCGAGGTTCGCTTCATCCCCGGTCTGAACGACCTGATCGAGTCGATCGAGGGTCTGAACGATCCATTCCGGGTCGATCGGTTCCTCCCTGACCGCCCTCATGATCCGTTTCGAAGCGGTCGGCTGCGGCCGCTCTTCCACCCCGAACAGCTCCTCGTGGAGCTTCTCCCCTGGCCGGGGTCCGGTGAACTCGATCGCGATGTCCTTCTCCGGCTCGCGTCCGGCCAGCTTGATCATGTTCTCGGCCAGGTCGACGATTCGGATGGGATCGCCCATGTCGAGCACGAAGACGTCGCCGCTCGTCCCGAAGAGGGCGGCCTGGATGACGAGCTGGCTCGCTTCCGGGATCGTCATGAAAAACCGGGTCATCTCCGGATGGGTGACCGTTACCGGGCCCCCTCTCTCGATCTGCCGCCGGAAGATCGGCACCACGCTGCCGGAGGATCCGAGCACGTTTCCGAAGCGCACCGAAACAAACCGGGTGTTGGCATGACGCGCGTCGGCGGCCGCAACCGACCATTCCGCGAGCGCCTTGGAGGCACCCATCACGGTCTGCGGGTTGACCGCCTTGTCGGTTGAGATCAGGACGAACCTTTCCGCGCCCGCGGCCGCCGCGCAGTCGGCGGTGATCCGGGTTGCGAAAGAGTTGTTGCGGACCGCCTCCAGCGGATTCGACTCCATCAGCGGCACATGCTTGTAGGCGGCTGCATGGAAGACAATGTTCGGCTTGAAGCGCTGCATGACTTCGAACATCCGCTCCGTTTCCTTGCAGTCGGCCAGCACCGCCTCGACCCGGCTGAAATGACGTTCGGCGACCATCTCCCTTTCGATCTGGAAAAGGTTGTCCTCGGCGTGATCGAGCATGACCAGGAGCTTCGGCCCGACCAGGCCGATCTGGCGGCAGAGTTCCTTGCCGATCGAGCCACCCGCCCCGGTGACCATCACAACCTGATCGCCGAGATAGGCGCCCACCCGGGTCAGTTCCATGGTCACCGGATCCCGGCCGAGGACATCTTCGACCTGGACCTCGCGCAATTGCTGGCTGAGCTGGACACCACCGCGGAGCAGTTCGAAGACGGTTGGCAGGGTCCGAACCCGGATCTGCCGTTCGCGGCAAGCGGCCACCACCCGGGCACGGAGCACTCCCGGGGCGGAGGGGATCGCGATCATCACCTCGTCCGGTTCGGTCTCGTCGAGGATCATTTCGATCTCGCCGGTTGTGCCGAGCACCGAGATACCCTCGATCCGCATCCCGCGCATGTCCTTGTTGTCGTCAACGAAGCCGATCGCGGTCTCGCCGAGATGCGGGTTGAGCCGCAGCTCCCGGACGACCATCTGGCCACCCGATCCGGCCCCGACGACGAGGACTTCCCGGCCGCGGGCAATCCGGTTCCCCTTGGAAGGACGTTCCTTGAAGAGGCGGGTTCCGAGCCGTGCTCCGGCAATCAGGAACAGGGTCAGCAGAAAGTCGGTGACCGCCACCGAGCGAGGCAGATCATGCGGGAAGGGCTGAATCACCGTGAAAAGCACGACCAGCAGGAGGCTGGCGACCGAGACCGCCTGGATGATCCGGGCGATGTCGCGGCCGCCCACGAAACGCCACCACTTCTGGTAGAGGCCGAAGAAGAAGAAGATCAGCAGCTTGCCGGCAATCACGAATCCGACCGATTGCAGGAACAGGTCGACGTAGCGTTCGGGGATCGTCCCCGGGTCGTCAAGGAAGCGAAGCTGGAAGGCGAGGAAATACGCGAGCGCGACGAGCAGGCCGTCACCGGCCATCTGCATCAGCTGATACCGGCGCAAATGAAAGTCGGGGCGTCGCATGGAAGCCTCGAAGTTTAGACCGTGGGTAGCATTCCCGCTCCTATTTCAAGTTCGGGTGACAGCCAAAGCGCAACTCGCCACGCGGTGGTCCTCGGGCTGGTGCAGGGTCCGGCCGAGTTGCTGCCGGTTTCCAGTTCGGCCCATCTGACAATGCTTCCCTGGCTGTCGGGCTGGGATCCCGACGAGCTCGACCCGGAACTGCGCAAGAGTTTCGAGGTCGCCCTCCACGGAGGCGCGGCACTGGCGCTGCTGATCACCCGGCGGGGTGAGATCCGGGCCGAGCTGGACGGGTTTGACCTGCGCCGGGCATCGGTGCTGTTGTTTTCCTTCCTGCCCGCAGCGTTCGCCGGATACAGGTTCGAACGGATCATCGAATCCCGTTTCGGCGGACCCGCAACTACCGCCGCCGGGCTTGCTCTCGGCGGGGTCGCGATGGCCCTGGCCGACCGGGCCCCCCAGTCCCGCGGCAAGGGCGAGGCTTCATGGAAGGACGGCCTCGCCCTGGGTGTCGCCCAGGCCGCCGCCCTGATCCCCGGGGTCTCCCGCAACGGCGCCACCCTGACGGCCGCCCGGATGCGCCATTTTTCCCGCGATCAGGCGAACCTGCTTTCCCGCACGGTCGCGCTGCCGGTGATCCTCGGGGCGGTCGGCCTGAAGGGGGTTCGGCTCGCCCGCCGGGGAATCAGCCGTCGCCAGGCCCGGTGGCTGGCGATCGGTACCGCCACCTCTTTCGCTTCGACGATCGCTGCCACCGACCTGATCCGGATGGTTGAAAGGGACCGCGCCCTCGCCCCGTACTCCGCCTACCGGATGGTCCTCGCCCTGCTGATCCTCGCCCGGCTTGCCGATGAAAGACGGCACCGCTCCGCCCGGTGACCGGCATCTGATGTTGAATCAACTCCCATGAACGACTCTGCCGACCGGGACGCCTACGCCAGGGCGGGTGTGAGCCAGTCCGATGCCGACCTGGCGGTCAGCCGTCTGGTCGGGGCCCTGGCCACCGCCAACCTTGGCCGTCCGTCCCGCCAGATTGACCTCAAGGGCCATTACGCGGCGGTGATGCGACTGGACGAACGGACCGGGATTGCCCTTTCCACCGACGGGGTCGGTACGAAGCTGCTGGTCGCGGAGGAGCTCGGCCGTTTCGACACGGTCGGGATCGACTGCATCGCAATGAATGTGAACGACATCATCTGTGTCGGGGCCGAACCGTTGGCCATGCTCGACTACCTGGCCGTCGAGCGGGCGATCCCCGAGGTTTGCGAACAGATCGGTTTCGGCCTGGCCCGTGGGGCGGAGCTCGCGGGAATTGAGATTCCCGGCGGTGAACTCGCCCAGATCGGTGACCTGGTCAGGGGATTCGACATCGCCGGAGCCTGCTTCGGCACGGTCGCACTCGACTCGGTTATTGACGGATCAAGGGTCAAACCGGGAGATGCGGTGATCGGCCTGCCCTCATCTGGCATCCACTCAAACGGCTACACCCTCGCGCGGTCTGCGCTCGCCGGGATTGACCTCGCAGACGACCGGCTCGGTCGGCCCCTCGGTGAGATCCTGCTGGAGCCGACCGAGATTTATGTGAAAGCGGTGATGGAACTTCTCGGCTCACAATGCCAGGTCCACGGACTCGCTCACATCACCTCGGGTGGCCTCGGGAACCTGCTTCGGCTGAAGGCGGATGTGACCTACGAGATCACCGATCCGATGCCCGAGCAGCAGGTTTTCTAGCTGATCGCGGAACTGGCCTCGGTACCGGAGGACGAGATGTACGAGGTCTTCAACATGGGCTGCGGCTTCTGTGTGGTGGTCGCGGACGAGGATCGGGATACCGCTCTCGGCCAACTGCGCAGGCACTACCCGGAGGCCCGCCAGATCGGTTCTGTGGCGGCCGGCAACCGCCAGGTCCTGCGCCGCGCCGGCTGAGCAATCCGGCCCTCCTGCGGGGGGTTCATACTGGGGCTGAAGTCAATTGAGCAATTTTTCCCGAGAATGGCAGTCCCTCCGCGGAATCCGGCGGGTCCGGATAGCCTGCTGCCCCTATGAGCAGCAGTGGGCAAGAACGTTGAAGTGACGCATCTGCCTGCCAGTTCACAAATGATCGGCACGGTCCTTTCGGACCGGTACCGGTTGGAAGCCAAACTCGGCAGCGGGGGAATGTCGACGGTCTACCTGGCACGGGACGAGGTGCTGGACCGTCCGGTGGCGGTGAAGCTGATGCACCGGGAGATGACCGAGCAGCCTGACCAGCTGGAGCGGTTCAACCAGGAAGCCCGGGCGGTCGCGAAGCTCTCGAACCCGAATGTGGTTGCCGTGATTGATGCCGGGGAAGACCACGGACGGCCTTACATCGTGCTCGAATACGTTCAGGGTGAAACCCTGAAACAGCGCATCGCGCGGGTCGGCGCCCTCGATGCGACCGAGGCCCTTGCCTACGGGCTTGAAGTGGCGCAGGGGTTGGGGGTCGCCCACGAACGCAAGATGGTCCATCGTGACGTGAAACCCCAGAACGTCCTGATCGACGCCACCGGCCGGGCCAAGCTGACCGATTTCGGAATTGCCCGGGAGCTCAACGACGAAGGTGTGACGGCGACCGGAAGGGTGATCGGGACCACCGACTATGTCGCCCCGGAGCAGGCGATGGGCAAGGAAGTGGACCCCCGGTCTGACATCTATTCGCTGGGCATCGTGATCTACGAGATGCTGACCGGCGACGTTCCTTTTTCGGCCGACAACCAGATTGGTGTCGCGATGAAGCATGTCAACGAGGAACTGCCGGATGTCCAGGCGGTCCGGCCCGACATTTCTGCGGCATCGGCCCGGGTGGTGGACCGGGCGACCGCCAAGAATCCGGACGACCGCTACCAGTCGATCGAGGAGATGTCGGAGGATCTCCAGGCGGCTCTGGAAGTGGAGGCGATCCGGGCCGGCGGAACCACCGGCGAGGCAACCTCGGTGCTCGACGCAGTCGCCCCGCCCAGGCGGCAGATTCCCGCGGCCCGGACTTCACCCTGGCCGGCCGTGGTGATGCTGCTGGTTGCCCTGGTGATCGCGGCCGGGACCGCGTACCTGATCTCCCGTGGTGACACCGGAGGCGGAGGCGGAGGCGGGGCCGGCGGAGCCAACTCCAACGAGCAGCAGGTCAGCCTTGTCGGAGCATCCGACTACGACCCCCAGGGTGACGGCGAGGAGCATGCGGATGAAATCGACTTCGCGATCGATGGTGACCGGTCGGCTAGCGCCTGGACAACCGAGACCTACGAGACCGACAGCCTCGGGGACAAATCCGGGGTCGGGCTCTACGTGGACACCGGTGAGCCGGTTGCGGCGACCGAAATGGAGGTGCGCAGCCCGACCCCGGGCTGGAGCCTCGAGATTTACGGCTCCAACGACCCGATCCCGGAAGATGTCTCCGGCTGGACCCGCCTGGCGCAGGTCCCCGAGGTTTCCGAGCAGCAGCGCGTCGACCTGATTACCGCCGGGGAGCAATACCAGTACTACCTGCTCTGGATCACCGACCCGGCCGAAGTCGACACAGGCTTCGGGGTCGCGATCAGCGACATCCGCCTTTTCAGCTGACCTGGCCGGCCCGGCCGATCAGAAGCTGTGCCGGGACTCTTCCTGGTGGCGGTCTATTGCCAGCTCGACGAGGCGGTCGCAAAGCTCGGGGTAGGAGAGGCCGGTGGCCTCCCAGAGCTTGGCGTAGACGGAGGTCCGGGTGAAACCGGGGATCGTGTTGATCTCGTTGAGCAGCACCCTGGTCTCCTCGCCGACCTGCTCGACGAAGAAATCGCAGCGGGCGAGGCCGGAGCAGCCGGCCAGCCGGAAGACCTCGGTGGCGAGCCGGCGGACCGCCTGGGTGGTCGCTTCATCCAGATCGGCCGGGGCGGCGATGGTGGTCCGGCCCTCGGTGTACTTGGCCTCGTAGTCGTACCATTCGTCATTGGTGAGGATCTCACCGGGAAGCGAGGCGTCGGGATCCCGGTTGCCCAGAACCGAACACTCGATCTCGCGGCCGGTGGAATTGGCCTCGATGATCACCCGCGGATCAAACTTCGCGGCTTCCTCGGCCGCAGCGGCCAAGGCGCCCGGCTCCTCTACCTTGCTGATTCCCACGCTGGACCCAAGCCGGGAAGGCTTGACCCAAAGCGGATATTCGAGCTGATTGGCCTGGGCCTCCCAGTCGTCGGTGAAAGCCTGGACAAAACCGACCTGGGGGATCCCGCGGCTGCCGCAAAGCCTTTTCAGGGTGAGTTTGTCCATGCAGACCGCCGAAGAAAGAACATCCGAGCCGGCGTAGGGCAGGCCGGCTGTGTCAAGGGCACCCTGAGTGGACCCGTCCTCACCGAAGGGTCCATGCAGTACGGGAAACACAACGTCTATGTCCAGGCCCCGGCCACCGGACTCAAGACCCTCCCCGGGCCTGATCGTGACGGTCCCGCCGCCGTATTTCCAGGCCCCGGTTTTCTCGATCAGGATCCTTGTGACCTCATGGCCGGCAGCCTCGAGGCCGGCTGCAACCGCTTCCCCGGAGAGCAGCGAGATCTCATGCTCACTGGAACGTCCACCGCTGAGAACAGCAACTTTCATCAGCCGGAAACGATATTGGGTCAGTCCACTCCGAGGCCGCCGCTGCTGTTGCCGCCGCCATCGCCGGTCGCGGACGGGTCGTAGCTTCCGACCGTGATGACCACAGTTGACCCCTCGGCAACCTCGGTGCCTGATGAAGGACTCTGGTCGATCACCCGGCCATCCTGCGGCTGGATGGAGGTGCTCTGGGTCTGGACACTGGCCACCAGGCCCGCCGAGGAAAGCTGGGATTCGGCATCCGCCTGGGTCAGGCCGACCAGCGGCGGCACCGGCACCCGTGTTTCCGCCGGGCCGGAGGAAACGCTCAGGCTCACCGTGCTGCCCGGATCAACCGTGGTGCCTGCATCGGGAGACTGCCCGATCACCTCGTTCTTGGGCCGGTCGCTTGCCTTCCGGCCCGACGACAGATCGAGTCCGGCCGCAGAGAGCTGCTGGCGGGCCGCATTCAGGGTCATGCCGACCACAGCCGGTACCTTGACCTGCTCGACTCCGCTCGAAACGTTCACTGTTACCTCTGATCCGCGCCGGGCCATCTCGCCTCCGGCCGGATCGGTGGAGATCACCAGCCCCGAATCAACGTCCGATGAAGTTTCGGTTTGAACGCTGGTTGTGAATCCGGCATCTTCGAGTTCCTTCTCGGCGTCACTCTGGCTCTTGCCCGTTACATCCGGCACCTCGGCCTGGCCGGGTCCGCCGCTGACCTTGAGGGTCACGGTCGGGTTGGAACAGGAGAAGCCGAGGAGGTTGCAGTCCTGGTCGGTCTCGCCGGAAGGGTCCTGCCGGAAGACCTGGTTATTCGGGACATCCGGATTGTGTTCCCGGTCGACCTCGACCTTGAAGCCCTCCGCGTTCAGCTTCGAGACCGCATCGTCGCTACTCGATCCGACCACATCCGGGACCTCGACCGTGTGGCTGCGAGTCGCGCCCCAGGCGATCAGCAGACCCGCCAGGACCGCGAGCACGACCAGCAGCCACTTCCACCAGGGTCGGGGCCTGGCTGCCGGTTCACCCGGGTCCGCCTCCGCTTCATCGAGAGCGGCGATGAAACTGTCGGCATCCGGGTAGCGCTCGTAGGGCTCACGTTGCAGCGCCCGCAGGACAACCGCGTCAAGGGCAGGTGAAACCGCCGGGTTGTAGTAGCTGGGTGGCACCGGGTCCTGCTGCAGCTGCTGAAGGGTCACCGCCACGGCCGTCTCGCCATCGAAGGGCACCCTGCCGGTGAGACATTCGTAAAGGATCACGCCAACCGAGTAGAGGTCCGACTGGGGGCTGACCTCGTACCCCTGGGCCTGTTCCGGGGAGAGGTAGTGGACCGTGCCCATGACCGACCCTTCCCGGGTGATTTCGGAGATCCCGGCACGGGCGATCCCGAAATCCGTGACCGTGGCCAGTCCGGTCTCGTCAACGATTACGTTGAGCGGCTTGAGATCCCGGTGGACAACACCGTGGCGATGTGCGAAACCGGCCGCCTCGAGGATCTGCCGGACGATCGCGACGGATTCCGACGGGGTGAGACCGATGCCGATCAGTTCCTTCAGGGTGCGGCCATCGAGATAGGCCATGGCAATGTAGTAGGTGTCCCCAACCTGACCCCGATCGAAGATGGAGACGATGTTGACGTGCTGGAGCGAGGCTGCGGATTCCGCTTCCCGACGGAATCTCGCGATGAACTCGGGGTCACTTGCGAAGTGAGGATGAAGCACCTTGAGGGCGACCCGCCGGGGGAGTTCAAGGTCCTCGGCCAGCCAGACGTCGGCCATCCCGCCAGAGCCGATCAGATACTCGACCCGATACCGGCCGTCAACCACCATGCCTTCGCTCAGTCTCATCAAGGTTCAGTTCGCTGCTCCCGCGCCAAGTCCTGTAGGAGCAGCCGCGGATTGGCCCCCGGCTGGAGCCGGTGCGGTGGAATCGGAAAGAGATGGATAGTGAGCGCAGCGATATCTCTTTTCAAATTCCACCGCACCGGGTCACTCCGAGATCGTCAGTCGGCGAGGAGGGTCTGCATCACTCCGGCGGCGATTGGCGCGGCCACCGTTCCGCCCTGGCCGTCGGTGCATTCAACCGTTGCGGCCACGGCGATCTGCGGATCGTCGGCCGGGGCGAACCCGACGAACCAGGCCTGGTTCGGCAATCCTCCACAGCGATCGACGTCGGGAATCTCGGCGGTGCCGGTCTTGCCGGCGACATCCACCCCGCTCAGGGCCGCCGCGGTGCCGGTGCCTTCGTTGACCACATCCTTCATCGCTTCGGTCAGTTCATCCGCGGTTGTCACTGACATCACGCCGGATTGCTTGCGGGGTTCCATCGTCTTGATGGTGCGGCCGTCCGCATCACGAACCTCGGACCAGATCTGCGGGCGCATCAGATCCCCGCCGTTGGCGATCGCCGCGCCGACTTCCGCCATCTGGACCGGGGTCGCCAGCAGGCGCTCCTGTCCGATCGCCAGCCGCCCCACATCAACCGGATCGTCTCCGGTGAGCAGGGTTCCGTCCTCGAATACGCCCGAAAGCGACATCTGGCCGTCGGGGAGGTCGAGCTGCGGCTTCGCGTTGAAACCGAACCGGTCCATGTATTCCTGGAGGGTGCCCGCGCCGATCTCTTCCCCGAGCTGGGCGAAATAGGTGTTGACCGAGTGAGTCAGCGCGGTGGTCACATTGATGTCACCGTAATCGGCTTGATCTGCGTTGGCCAGGGGATTGCCCTGGATGTCGATCGTGGCCGGCGAGTTGATCGTGTCATCGGGGCCGATCGCCCCCGAATCGAGGGCTGCCGTCGCCGTGACCAGCTTGAAGGTCGAGCCGGGCGGATACTGGCCCTGGGTGACCCGGTTCAACATTGGCGCGGACTGATCCTCGTTCAGAGCCGCGAAGTCGGTCGGCACCGAATTCGGATCAAATGGCGGCACGGAAACCAGGGTCTTGATTGCCCCGGTCGACGGCTCGATCGCAACCACGGCGCCGGCCTGACCACCGAGCAGGTCGAATGCGGTTTGCTGCGCGGCCGGGTCGATTGAGGTGACTATGTCGTTGCCGACCGGGTCTTTGCCTCGCAGCTCGTCAATGATCGTGGAGAATTCATTTTCATCCCCGATCAGTTCGGAATTGTGGAAGGCCTCGAATTCCGAATTTCCGTACTCAATGAAGCTGTAACCGATCGGATGCCCGTAGGTGTCGCCCTCCGGATAGTCCCTCACGTACCGGAGCGAGGCTCCCTGGCCCTTGCGGACCGAGCGGGCGATCACGGTGCCATCCGCTGCAAGGATGCGGCCCCGCTTGATCTTCTGCGCCTCGAAGAGGGGCCGCTTGTTGACCCTTTCGTTCTTGAGGTTGTTGGCATCGAAGACCGTCCAGTACGAGGTGAACCCGACCAGCACCGCGAACATCACGCTGATAAAGGCGAAGAGCTTGATGATCCTTGCGTTCAAGACCCGGTACCCCTTCAGATCCCTTCACGCGCTTCGCGGCGGGCGCGGTCGGAAACCAGCAAGAGCAGAGCCAGCAAGATGAAGTTGGCGAGGATCGACGAGCCGCCGTATGAAACCAGCGGCAGGGTGACCCCGGTCAGGGGGATCACCCGGGTGACACCACCGATGATCACAAAGGCCTGGAAGGCAAAGACCGTGGTCAGGCCGGTGGCGAGCAGCTTCGAGAAGCCATCGTTGGCCATCAACGCGACCTTGAAACCGCGGGCCGCCACCAGCAGATAGGTGGCGATGATCGCGCAGGCGCCGAAGAGCCCCAGCTCGGAAGTGATCAGCGTGTAGATCAGATCCGTCTGGGCGGCCGGGAGGAGGGGGGAATCCGTTCCCGGAATTACCACCATCGCCTGGGCGAAACCTTCACCGAACAGGCCGCCGTCCGCCATTGCGAACATCGACTGGAGCACCTGATATCCGGCCCCGGCCGGATCCTGGTACGGATCAAGCCAGATGTCTACCCGGTCGGTGACATGCGGAACGGTGTGGTAGATCACCCAGGCTCCGGCGAGGAACATCGCCATGCCGATCACCACGAAGGAGAGCCGCCCGGTCGCGACGTAGATCAGAGCGAGAAAGGCGGCGAAGAACATCAGGGAACTGCCGAGGTCGCGGATGAAGATCAGCATGAACATCGCGGCCCCCCAGACCACGAGCAGCGGCCCTAGGTGCTTGAGCGGCGGGAAGGTGACACCGAGGATGCGGCGAGCTCCGACCACCAGCAGCTCACGGTGTTCCCTCAGGTAGCTCGCCAGGAAGATCACGATGCCGATTTTCGCCAGCTCGGCCGGCTGGAACGAAACCGGCCCGAGGCTGATCCCCAGGTAGGCGCCGTTCACCTGCGAGCCGATCAGGGGCAGCCGGGGAGCCATCAGCAAGGCCAGACTGATCAGCGCGATCGTGTACCGGTAGCGCTCCAGCACCGAGTAATCCCGGAAGATCTGGATCACAACCGCAAAAAGGATCAACCCGAGCACGAACCAGTTCGCCTGGTCGCGAGCCAGTTCGTGGCCGAGCTCGGAATCGAGCCGGTAGAGCATGACCAGCCCGATCGCGGTCAGCAGGGCCATCAGGGGGAACAGATACGGGTCGGCATTGGGCAGCCGGATGCGGATGTAGATATGGGTGGCCAGGCAGATCGTCAGGAAGTAGAGCCCGTAGGAGAGACTCAGATTGGTCAGCTGGTTGTCGTTCTGCGCGAAGACCGCCGCAAAGCCGACGGTCAGGAGCAGGGCAACCGGAACGAGAGCCAGCAGTTCCCGGTTGCGGGAGGCACTCACCCGGTCAGGCCCTCACGGCTCTCGATGTCTTCGATCAGTGAAACCGCGTCGCCTTCCGACCGCAATGAGTGATCGGT
>JBGAOF010000053.1:0-11511 GCA_044221915.1 Solirubrobacterales bacterium | reverse complement strand
CTCGCAGCCGTCGCAACCACATCCAGCAGCCGGGTCGTGCTGCTCGTCAGGTCCGAGGAATCCGCGGCCAGGGCGCTGGCCGCGGTGGAGAAGGCGAGCCGCCGCATCGCCGGGGCCGCGCCGGAGAAAGTGACCGCTACCCTGAACCTGCCGGAGATCGCGACGGCAGACCTGCTGGTCGAGGCGATCATCGAAGACCACCCGACCAAGGCTGATCTCTTGAAACGAGTTGCCGAGGCGGCCCCCGGCGCGGACCTGGCCACAACCACCTCGTCTCTATCGGTTACCGGTCTGGGCCGGGATTCCGGCCAGCCGGAAAGGGTCTACGGACTCCACGTCTTCAACCCCGTACCGACCATGAAACTGGTCGAGCTGATTTTTCCCGACTCGCTTGATGATGCGGTCGGGGAGCGGGCCCACGACTGGTGCCACATGATCGAGAAGACCGCGGTCGAGGTACCAGACACAGCCGGGTTCGCGGTCAATCGCCTGCTCTTTCCCTACCTTTTCGACGCGGTGCGATATCAGGAGCGGACCGGCCTCGAGGCGGCCGCAGTTGACCAGTGCATGACTCTAGGGGTCGCCCACCCGATGGGCCCGCTGGCACTGCTCGATCTGGTCGGCCTCGACGTCGCTGTCGCAATCGGCCAGGCCGTAAATGCCGAGTCCGGGAACCCGGACCACCTCGCCCCGGCCACCATCGGTGAGCTGATCGGGGCGGGGCACCTTGGCCGCAAGACCGGGCGCGGCTTTTACGATTACAGCTAGCGACGGTCGGATCGGTCTTCGCCGATTCCCCGGGGCCAACCTGCCCCTTTGCCGACAGCGAAGGGATGATCGGGAAAGCCCTTGTCTCCGGGGAGCTCAGGCCAGCGCGCCGATGACCTTCGCCAACTCGAAATCCTTCTCCGTGAGGCCGCCTTCGGAGTGGCTGGTGAGCGCGACCGTCACCTTGTTCCAGGAAATCCAGAGGTCGGGGTGATGGTTCATTGACTCGGCCGGCCCCACCAGCGATTCAACGAACCTGACCGAACCCACGAAGTCGTCGAAGACAAACTCGCGGGTGATCCTGGCTCCGTCGAGCACCCAGCCGCCGAGACCGGTCAGCCGTTCCCGGATCTCCGCTTCTGAGAGGAGTGCCATGACACGAGGTTACCCGGAAGGAAGCGGTGCCAGGTCAGCCGGGAGGCGTTTCAGGCAAGTCGGCCGGGAGCCTTGCCAGACAATGACTCGGAAGCGCTGTCTGGGTGAGGTAACCACCCCGGCTTCAGAAGGGCAGATTCAACAGGGCGAATCGGAGGCCGGGCACGGGTTCGGCCGAGGAGATCGCAAGAACCACCGAAACCACCCCGATCAAAGCCATGCCTCCATACTCAAGCAGGCGCGGGTTGCGACCGAGGTGGCCACGTTCACCAGCGATCACGAGCAGGCCACAGAGCCCGCCGCCGATCAGTCCGCCAATGTGGCCGCCGACGCTGATCCCGCTGATCGTGAATGTGAGCAGCAGGTTGATCCCGATGATTAACCCGATCTCGTTGGCCACATGACCGAGTCCACGACCGTAGGCGATGATGAACGTGGCGGCAAACAACCCGAAGACGGCCCCGGAAGCTCCCACGGTGACGGCCACGTTGGAACTGAGCAGGATCGCTCCAAGCGACCCGGCCAGCAGTGAGGCGAGGTACACCAGCAAGAACCGGGCAGTTCCGATCGACGGCTCAAGTACCCGCCCAAGGAAGTAAAGGGCGATCATGTTGAACGCTATGTGCATAAAGCCTGCGTGGAGAAAGCCAGCGGTGAGAAGCCGGTACTGCTCGCCGTCGGCAACCGCCGCGCCAATCAGCCCGTAGTCGCGGATCAGGTCGGAAGTAGTCGAACTCAGCCCACCCGAACCGGTGGCCATTTCCGCCAGGAAAACGACCACGTTGATTGCGATAAGGGCGATCGTCGCCGGATAACCACCGACCTGCGAGGCAGCGGCGGAACCGCTGCGGACCCTTGTCTTTTCGGCCGAGCACTCGGGGCAGCGCATTCCGACCGGGGTGGTGGTCATGCAGTCCGGGCAGATCGGCCGGCCGCAGCTGGAGCAGGAGACTCCGGTCTCCACGTTCGGGTGTCGGTAACAGGCTGGCAAGGAAGTGAACCCTACCGGGGCAACCGGCTCGGCCCCTTCGTTCCGGCCGCTGGCCTCGCACCCTCCCCGCCTCCGCCGTTCCTGTGACAATGGGCTGGATGGAGAGGAGCGCCTACGCCCGCCTTTACGCAACCGTAACCGGGAGCTTCTTTGTCCTGCTCGGGTTCGCCGGTCTGCTGGTCAACTCGGAATTCCGGGCACCGGAACTGACCAGTGATCTGCTTGGCTTCTATCCGGTCAACGGCTGGGCCAGCGCCCTTCACGTTGTGGTCGGGGTTCTCGGCCTGATCTTGGCTCGCCCTCTGCCGCGCCTCTACGCGATCCTCGCCGGCCTTGGTGAACCTGGTCAACCTGCTGTTTGGCCTCGCCGGGCTCGCCGCCTGGGCCGCCAGCCGCTGGGACCGGATCACGGCCTGGGCCGGCGGGCTTGGCGCGCGGATGGAAGACCGGGCGGAGGCCCGCCGCCAGAGACGAAGGCGTCGTCGGATCCGCAAGCGGCGCGCGTCGGCGGGCAGCCGGCCTTCGAACTGACCAAGACCCACGGTTTCCCACAAATATTGTCGGTAACCGTGGCTCTTGCCGGTCTCTGGAAGGTGCGGCCGGGACGCGCGGCAGGTCGCCAGGACATCCCGCAGGATTTCCCGCAAGACATCCCGCAGGATTTCCCGCAAAACATCCCTCAGTATTTCCCGTCGGATTTCCCGCAGGCCATTAGGACACCCGGCAGGTCAGGGACGTAGCTTGGCCTTCTATCCGCGGGGGTGGCTTCGCCGCCGGAGGCCGACGAGGACGAGTGCGCCGGTGGCGACGGCACCGGTCGCCACGGCAGCAACCGGGCGAATCCAGTTGCGGGGATCACGCAGCGACTCGAGTTCGCTTTCGGTCAACTCCTCTGCCCAGTCGGAAAGATCCGAAGCCGCCGCATCGGTGATTGCCGAGAAGGTGTCGTGGAGGCGATCCGACATCCGCTGGGGAGGATCGACCGGTCGCAACGCGTCAGAAAGCAGGTTCTCCAGGCGAAACTCATCCATGCTCAAGAGGGGCCTCCCCGGTTTCGATCAGCTCCTGAAGCTGCTTGATCGCGCGATGGATGAGGACCTTGGTCGCGCCGTCCGACTTGCCCATTGCCCTGGCGATCTCCCGGTTGTCCATTCCGAGCGCGAAACGCATGACCAGGGCCTCGCGACGGTCGTCCGGGAGTTCCTGGAGATTCTCGATAACCGCCCGCAGTTCGGCCCGGCCCTCGACCAGGTCCTCGGTGGAATGCCGGGCTGCCGGCGGCTCGATGCTTTCGAGCGGTGTCTGCGGCTTGCGCGACCTGTCGCGGTGATAGTTCGCGGCGAGATTGTGGGCGATCCTGATCAGCCAAGGACGCAAGGGACGACCATCTGATTCCTCCCTCGCCCTCGCGAAATGCCGGTAGGCCTGAAGAAAGGTCTGTTCGGTCAGATCCTCGGCGTCGTGGTGGTTGCCGATCCGGTAGTAGGCGTAGGAATAGACGTCCTTCAGGTGGTCCCGGTAAAGCTGCTCGAAGTCCCGATCGATCTCGGCTTTCGAATCGGGGACTGGTTTCGCGCCGGGAGCCGCCACGCCCGCACCTTACCCCGTATCCCCCGTCGGCCGGGACCGCCCGGTTCATGCCGCCCTCCGGGAATGTCCGGTGCGACGAAGGGCCGCGACCCACTCGTCCGAGCTGATCTTCCCTGTCGCGAGACCGGCAAGGCCGATGAGGGCTTCGGCGGGGCAGCCGGATGCGGCCACAGTCGCGGCGATCTGGGGTACAGAGTCCATCGCTTCGGATGCCTGGCCGATGGTTTCACGGATCTGGTCGGGATTGTTGCCTTTCCCGAGCAGCTCGCCGGCCCGGCGGTTGCGGCTGCCGGAAGCCATCACGGTGGCCAGCAGATCCCCGACCCCAGCCAGGCCGTTGAAGGTTTCGAGATCGGCGCCTTTCGTCACCGCATAGTCCACACATTCCTCCCAGACGGCAGCGGCTGCGATACCGGCAGCGTTCAGGCCATGGGGTTCGGCCGCGGCTGCGGCGAGGACGGCCGCGTTCTTGGCGGCGCCTGCCATTTCCACCCCGACCACATCCCGGGAACGCTCGCAGACCAGTCCCGCCCGGTCGAAGACATCGCCCAGTTGTGCCCGGAGGTCCCCGTCGCCGCTACCGAGGACGAGGGCGGCAGACCCCGAAACGGCCTCCCGGGCATGGGCCGGACCGCCGAGGCAGGAAACACCCCTGGAACGGATCCTCTCGCTCACATATTCGGAAGGAAGCTGGCCTTTGGGGGCAACCAGACCCTTGGCCAGCAGCAGCACCCCGGCCCGGTGCCCGACCCGGTCAGCGACCGCCCCGACCGCCTGCGGATACGAGGCGGAAGGGACAGCGATACAAAGCAGGTCCATCCCGCCGAGCTCGATCTGGCTTGAAGCCCGGACCTCGATCGCATCCGGCAACCGCACACCTGGCAGGTACCTGGCGTTCTCCCTGGCGAGGGCGATCTCCTCGGCCTGAGCGGCTGTCCGGGTCCCAAGCTGCACCTCGAGACCGCCGCGGGCGAGCAGCACTGCGACTGCGGTCCCCCAGCTCCCGGCTCCGATCACCGCCGCCCGGCGCATTGGCGGCAGACCGCCGATGTCTTCCCATTGCAGCTCGACGTTGGGCCAGATCCGGTCGGTCACCGATGCGGCCAGGGCCGGGGAGGGGTTCTGCGACTGAGGGAAGGACATGGGGCGACCCACCCGGATGTCAACCTTGCGGGGCCTTATGCGCCAGCCGCGGCGCACGTTCTCGGTGCCGGTGACGGCAACCGGCAAGACCGGGGCGCCGCTGCGGAGAGCGAGGCGGCCGACGCCACGCTTCGGTTTGCCGAGAGAGCCTTTCCTGATCCGGGTTCCTTCGGGGAAAATGCAGATCGTCCCACCCCTTGCCAGCACCATCTCGGCGGTTTCAATGGCCAGCTCGTCCGCCTCCCCGCGACGGATCGGAAAGGCCCCGACCCGACAGAGCAGGTAGCCCTGCCAGCGCTTCTCGAAGAGCTCGACCTTGGCGACGTAATTCATCGGCTTGCCCCAGGGCAGGCAGGTGCCGATCACGAAGGGGTCGAGGAAACTGCGGTGATTGGCGGCGACAATCGTCCCACCCTTGAGGTGGGAGTTTCGACGACCCTGCCGGGAAAGCCGGAAGTAGATCAGGAAAAACGGCTCCAGAATGAGCCGCGCGACGAAATACAGACCACGGTTCACCCCATGCTTCCTGGTGTACTCGTGGTAGGCCTCGAGCTGCTCCTGGGTCATAAGAGATTCCTACACATTCCCCCGGACCGGGTTACAACTGCCGGCCGATCACCCAGCCCAACCACCTGCTTTCAATCTGGTCTGTCCCTGTACGGCAAGCGCCGATACGGGCCGACCCTGAGGACCGGTCCGTATCGGCGCACTCCGTCTGACCCGGCTTCCGGGCCGGGTCAGTGATTCTTCAGGTGCACCCTGACCGACGTCCTCACGAAGGTGTCGCCCGCGGTGACCGCGGTCTTCATCTGGCCTGCCCGCTTCGTCTTGACCCGGGCGGCAAGGTTGCTCTTCTGAGGCAGCTTCTTGTAACAGGCACCCAGTTTCGGTAGCGCCGGGGCCTTCTTGCCGTCGTAGATCGCAGTGATCCCACCGGTCATGATCGGCAGGGGATCCCCGCCCTGGATGGTCATGTTCGCCTTGAGGCTGCCCTTGTGCTGGCCGGTAACTTTGACATCCGCCTTGATCGTCCAGACACCGGCACTCGTCCGGCTTGCGAAGTAGCTGCCGTTGACGAAGGCCTTGCCGTCCTTGGTGTAGTCATGGAACTCGGACGACCAGCTGCCCTCCCTCAGATTGCCGGTGTAAACCAGGTCAGCGGTACCGCCGGCCTTGCCGTTCACCGTTACCGAGGTGTTCGATCCGACCGAGGGGAAGTACTGGGTCGGGGGGGATCGCCCAGTCACCGACGGCCGAGGAGACGACCTTCATCTTCTTGCCGGCTGGCCTGTCGATGTGCGCGATCGCCACCCGGTTCGGTGTCAGACCCTTCTGCCGGACATGCTCGGACAGAGTCGGCGCCGGCAGGGTTCTGGTCCGCTCCTGCAGCAGGACATCCTGGCTGTTGGGGCTCCAGAACTGGTTGCCGGAGAGGTTGTTCCCAGGGGTCAGATTGTTCTCCGGATACACGTTGAGCGGCTGGCCGATCAGCTTGCCGCCCATGTCGCCGGCCGAGGAGAGCAGCCAGGGCGAGAGGTCGCATTGGAAGCCGGGCTAGGTGGAGACGTAGAACGGGAGGAGGGCCGCGCCGACCGGCATCTCGACGAAGGAGTCGATCTGAGGGATCCAGCCGAGCGCATCAACCCGATGGCGGGTTCGCCAGGAGTAGAGGACATCCATCTGGCCGTCAGGCGAGATCGCCCCGTCCTCATCCCAGTCTGGAATGGCGGTTATCCGGGTCTCTTTGCCCGTCTTGAGATTGATCTAGAAGGCGGTCAGCATCGTCTGCCTGCTGGTTGACTGAGCCGGCCCGAACGTCAGCGCCGCCCAGAGAAGCCCGGCTCCGGACTCGACCCGGAACCCTCCTGTTCGCAAGACTCCGCTTGGTGTACGCTTTACCTATGACCGGAAACGTAAAGAAACGTGATCGGAAGGCCCGACCACGCGATCGCACCCGTGTTTCCAGCAAGCATCAGGTGACGATCCCCGCCAGCGCGTTTCGCACCGCCGGATTAGAGGCCGGTGACACTCTGCGAGTGGAGGCCAGGGGCGCCGGCCAGATTGTCCTCACCCGAGTCGATGAATTGATTGACCGTTATTCCGGCTGCCTCGACACCGGTGGTGAGTTGCGGGCCAGCCGCCAGGAGCTCCGTGACGAGTGGCGGTAGCACTCGATTCCAATGTCGTCATCGGCTTCCTGGATCTAACTGACGAACTCCACCCGGCCGCCGACCTGACCGTTCGGCAGGTGCTCGGCACCGAGTTGCTGGTCGTCTCGGCCGTCACCTACGCCGAAGTACTCACCGGGGCTCGTCTCGGCCACCATGACGAAGGCGCCGTCAAGGGATTCTTCGACGATTTGATTTCACGGATCGTGTCCGTGGACACCGCGATCGCGGACCGTGCAGCCGACATCCGTGTTAAAAACCTCGATTGCCGGGTCCGACTCGTTTTGTCCGAGAAGGCCTCGTCCTGACACCAAACCAAGCCCGGCTCCGGGGTCGAACCGGAAACCTCCTGTTTACAAGACAGGTGCTCTAGCCAATTGAGCTAGCCGGGCAGGAGGCGTGATTCTGACAGTCCGGCGGCTCTCGGCCCCCGCCGGGTCCACAACGACCCTGGCAAATGATGCGAAGGTCTTCTTTTCCGGGCCTCAAACAGCGACGTCACGCGACTCGAGATGCCTGGATACCTTCCGCTTGACCCGCTGCAGGGCGTTGTCCACCGCCTTGGTCTCGCAGCCGAGCAGGGCAGCCACATCTTCATAGGAGCGGTCCTCAAGGTAATAACCGAGGACGCTGCATTCCATCTCGGAAAGCGAGGACTTCAGGCAGGAGACCAGTGACGCAAGCTCCTCGGAGGAAATTGCCTGATTGACGGGATCAAAGGCGGTCGGCCCCGGCAGAATCTCCTCCATCGTGGTTTCCGACTCGGTGTTCGAGGCCGGCGACTGGCCGAAGGAGATGTACTGGTTGAGAGGCACGTGCTTGTTGCGGGTCGCGGTCTTCACCGCGGTGATGATCTGCCGGGTGATACAGAGCTCGGCGAAATTGCGGAAACTCGACTCGCGGTCGGTTCGGTAATCACGGATCGCCTTGTGAAGACCGAGAAGACCCTCCTGGATGAGGTCATCCGCGTCCCCTCCGACCAGGAAGTAGGAGGAAGCCTTGAGACGGACGAAACCGTGATAACGGCGAATCAGGCGATCGGCCGCGTCACGCTTGCCCCGCTTGGCAAAAGCGACGAGAGTCTCATCATCAGGCTCAAGTCGAGGGTTAGGATTGGCACCAACAGATCTAGCCGGGACGCCGGAAACCGCATTGTGACGGGAAATTGAGGTTGGGGTAGCCACCGCACATTCTCCTTTTGAAGAAGGCCTGTGGCGCCACTTACCTCCCCTGGACGCCCTTGCTGACGGATGATCCTCACACTCAAGTTGAGGTTCACCCTTTATCTGCCGCTTAGTTTACATATGCAGAGAGTTCTGTCAACCCTGAGTGGCAATTTCTGCAACCAGCCTTGCAGCGGCAGGTGTGCCGGGCTGGAAACACCAGCCCGGTCCCGGATGGGGTCGGTCCGGGAAAGAGCCCGGCTCAGGAGCGCTGCCGGACCGCTTCAAAGAGCAGGATCGAAGCGGCGACCGAAACGTTGAGGGAGTCGATCCGGCCACTTTGGGGAATCGCCACGAGGCCGTCACAGGAAGCCGCCACCCGCGGGCGCAGGCCCTTCTCCTCCGTACCCAGGACGAGTGCTGTCCGCCCGGTGAGATCCACCCCCCAGGGCGTCTGTTTCGCCGACCCGTCTGCCCCCCAGATCCAGAATCCAGTGGCCTTGGCCTGCCCGATCCAGTCGCTGATGTTTCGTACCCGGGCGATCTTCAGGTGCTCGACTGCCCCGGCCGATGCCTTGGCTGCGGCTGCGGTCACGGAGGCCGCCCGCCGGTCCGGAATCACCACACCGCTCGCCCCGGCCGCCTCCGCCGACCGGCAGACCGCTCCGAGGTTGCGGGGATCCTGGATCTGGTCAAGCACGACCACCAGTGCGTTCTCGTCGTCCAGCAGTTCTTCGCCGGAAAAATAGGGATAGGGCTCGACTTCCGCCACGATCCCCTGATGGTCGCCCGAGCCGCAGAGTTCCGTCAGCTTTTTCTCCGGGGTTTCCGGGGCGGTCCAGATGCGGACCACCCGCCGGCGGCCCCGCCCGGCCTCATGAACCGGATTGCGACCGTAGATGATCTCGTTGGCAGCCACCCCGAACCGCCGGTTCAACCACCACGAGGAATCAAACGGGCACCCTCGACACCGTCTCGCACCTCCCAGCCAAGCTCCGCCAGCTGGTCGCGAATCTCATCGGCCCTGACCCAGTCCCTGCTGTCACGGGCGGCGTTCCTCGCCTCAAGCAATGCGCGTGCCCCCTCATCGGGACCCTCCTCCCTGCCGGCCGCGAGTGAACCCAGACCAACCAGATCAAGCATGCCGGCGAGGACGGCCCCGGCCCCGGCCAGGGCGGGATCATCGGGGCGCTGGTTGGCCGCCCGGACCAGATCAAAGGCCTCCCGCATAGCTCGCGGCGTATTGAAGTCATCGGCCAGGGCATCACGGAAGCGGCCAGCTGCGGCATCGGCTTCCCCGCCCGGTGCCACCCCGTCCGTACCCTGGTCGTCGCCTCCCGGCGGGTTCTCCCGCAGAAAGTTACGCAGCCGTTCGTTACCTGCCGCCGCCTGCTCCAGCGGTCCCTCACCGAAGGCAAGCGGCTGACGGTAGTGACCGGAAACCAGGTAGGCAACGACCGTTTCGGCACCGTACACATCCAATGCCTGGGAGAGCTGAAAGATGTTTCCGACCGACTTCGACATCTTTTCCGAGCCGGTTTCGATCATGCCGTTGTGCATCCAGATTCGGGCCAGTTCGGTCTTTCGCGCGGCTTCAGACTGGGCGATCTCGTTTTCGTGATGAGGGAAAACCAGATCGGAGCCGCCGCCGTGGATTGTGAATGGCTGGCCCAGCTCTGCCTCGGCCATCGCCGAACACTCGATGTGCCAGCCGGGCCGCCCCGGACCCCACGGCGACTCCCAGCTACTGTCTTCGCCCGGTTTCCGGGCCTTCCAGAGGGCGAAGTCAAGCGGGTCCCGCTTCAGTGAGCCCGCGTCGTCTCCCTCACCCTGCTCCATCTCTCCGGTCGGCCGATGGGAGAGCTTGCCGTAATCCGCGAAGCTGCGAACCGAGAAATAGACGTCACCCCCGGACTCATACGCGTGACCTTGTTCGACCAGGTCGGCGATCAATTCAACGATCGGCCCGATCGTTGCGGTAGCCAGCGGCTCGGCGTCGGGGCGGCCGAGCCCGAGTCGGCCCGTGTCTTCGAAATAGGCCGCGGTCATCTCGGCGGCCAGATCCGCCGACGCGATACCCCGCTCGGCCGCGGCGGCATAGATCTTGTCGTTGATGTCGGTGACATTGATCGCCAGCCGGGCCGGATAGCCCTCGCTTCGCAGGAAGCGGGCGAGCAGCATGAAGACCACGAACGGCCTCGCGTTGCCGATGTGGATGCGGCTGTAAACGGTGGGACCGCAGGCGTAGATGCCGATCTCGCCTTCCCGCGGCAAGGCGACGAGCTCACCGCTCATCGTGTCCCTGATCCTGACCTCACGCATGGTGGTCAGGCTACGGGTTCGGCTCAGAAGGTGCGGTACCCACCGGCCCCGGGACCACCGCGGCGGCGCCCCGGTACCTGCCCTTCGCCGGATTCGCGAGCTTCGGAACGCTCCCAGCCGGGGGCCGTGCTCGAAGCGGCCGAGATCGCTTCCTGGCGGGCCCGGTCGGCCGCCGCCTGAACATCATCCTCGGCTGACTTCCGGGCCAGCTCGGCCCGGCGCTCGGCTTCACGCTGGATCCGCTCGTCTTCTTCCCGCAGACGCTGGTCGGCCCGTTGCCGCGCCTGCTCCTCAGCCTCGCGGCCGAACCGCTCGATCAGCTGTTCGACCCGTTCGGCCGCCTCACGACGGATCTGCTCGGTGCCTTCCATGACCCGGCGCTCCACATCGGCCTCGATTTCGGCGATCTTCTGGCGAGCCAGGGACTCGAACTCGTTCGCGTGGGCCTCCGCCCGGGCGGCCCGGTCCTGGGCCTTGCGGGTCCGCTCGTCGGCCGCCTCGATCCGGTTCTTCGCTTCACGTTCGGCGGCCTGGCGTGCTTCCTTCGCCAGCCGTTCGGCAACCTCTTCAAGATGGCGGGTCCGGGCGGCGAGCCTTTCCTCGCCGTCAGCTGCCACCTTCGCCATCGCTTCCTCGCGACTGTCGCGCTCCTGCTTGAGCGTGCCTTCGATCCTTTTCAGTTCGGCTTCTGTCGCGGCCTGGGCCTCTCGCTGGTCGGCATCCTTTTGCTGAAGCTCCTTGAGCTGTTCATCTGCCTTGAGCCGCGCTTCACGGGCGGCCTCGATCTTTTCCCGGGCTTCGGCGCTCAGCTTCCGCAGGGTCTCACGAGCCTTGGTCTTGATTTCCTCCCGGGCTTCAGCGACCTCCCGGGCGGCCTTTGCGCGGGCCGCCTCAACCCGCTGGTCTGCGGTCGCTGCCGATGCCCGGGCGGCAACCGCACGCTGGCGGTCATTGCGGGCCTGGGTCACGGAGTCACGCGCGACGGCACGCG
>JBGAOF010000052.1:0-11632 GCA_044221915.1 Solirubrobacterales bacterium | reverse complement strand
CCACGGACAAAGTGGAACCCGGGCGAGCTCGAAGGCGGCGCGCTTTCGGTCGCTCAGAAGGCCTGATCCGGGGTTCCCCGATCAGCTAGGATCGACTTTCTGATGAGAGCCGCAGACGCATTGTTCAAATCCCTCGAAGTCGAAGGTGTCGACCACATCTTCGGCATTCCCGGTGGCGCGAATCTGCCCACCTATGACGCGCTGGTCGACGCCAACCTGCGGCATGTACAGGCGCGCCACGAGCAGGCCGCCGGGCATGCGGCGGAAGGCTACGCCCATGCCTCGGGCAAGGTCGGAGTGGCTTTCGGGACCTCCGGCCCGGGTGCGACCAACCTGGTGACGGCGATTGCCGACGCAATGATGGACTCCGTTCCGACCGTCTTCATCACCGGCCAGGTCCGCACCGACCTGATCGGCACCGATGGCTTTCAGGAAGCGGACATCGTCGGCATCACCTTGCCGATAGTGAAGCACTCGCTGCTGGCGACCGAGGCATCTCAGATCCCGGAGTTCATCCATGAGGCTTTCCACATCGCCTCGACCGGGCGGCCCGGGCCGGTGCTGGTTGACATCCCGCAGGATCTCGCCCGAGGAGAAATCGACTACATCCCTCGCACCGAACCCGTTGACCTTTCCGGCTACAAGCCGACCGTCGAGGGCAATCTGAAGCAGATCCGCCTCGCGGCCAAGGCGATGGCGAACGCCCGTCGGCCGGTCATCTACACGGGCGGTGGCGTGGTGAACGGCAACGCGTCAGCGGAGCTTCGCGCCCTTTGTGACACGGATGACTTTCCGGTCACTTCGACGCTGATGGGCCTCGGGTCGTTTCCGGCCGACAGCGACCAGTGGCTTGGCATGCTTGGAATGCACGGCACCAGAACCGCCAACTACGCGATGGATGAGGCTGACCTGATCGTTGCGATCGGGGCCAGGTTCGATGACCGCATTACCGGCAAGCTGTCCGAGTTCGCACCTTCGGCGAAGTTCATCCACATCGACATCGACCCGGCTGAGATTTCAAAGAATGTACCGGCCCACATCCCGATCGTCGGCGATGTCCGGCTTGTGTTGCCGAAGCTGACCCGCGAATACCAGGCGCTTCAAACCGACAGTTCACGCCTGGATGGCTGGTGGAACCGGATCCGCGCCTGGCAGGGTGAATATCCGCTGACCTATGAACCCGGCGGGCCGGGGGAGATCAAACCCCAGCTGATGGTCCAGAAGCTGCATGAGTTGACCGGCGGTGACGCGATCGTCACCTCCGACGTCGGTCAGCATCAAATGTGGGCCGCGCAGTATTACGGCTTCAACCAGCCGCGCAAATGGATCAATTCCGGGGGGCTCGGCACCATGGGGTTCGGGTTGCCGGCCGCGATCGGTGCCAAGGTCGCCTGCCCGGATGACCAGGTCATCTGCATCTCCGGTGATGGCAGCCTGATCATGAACATCCAGGAGATGGCGACCGCGGTCAACGAAGAGGTTCCGGTCAAGGTGTTCCTGATGAACAACGGCTTCATGGGAATGGTCAGGCAGTGGCAGGAGCTCTTCTGGTCGGAGCGCTACAGCGGGGTCGAGAACGGACCGAGTCCGGACTGGGTCAAACTGACCGAGGCATTCGGTGCCCAGGGTCTACGCTGCGAGGACAGCGCCGACCTTGAGGAAATGATCGTCGCCACGCTCGACGCCGACGGGCCGGCCCTGCTTGACGTCAGGGTGAGCCCACGGGAGAACTGCTACCCGATGATTCCCGCCGGGAACGCGGCCAGGGACATGGTGGGCTGATGGGTTCCACCGACATGGTCCGGCTCAAGGATCTTCACACCGGAGGACCCGCCTTTTCCGGTCGCAAGCATGTGCTTTCAATACTGGTTGAGAACCGGCCCGGAGTTCTGGCCAGAGTCGCCGGTCTTTTTTCACGACGCGGTTTCAACATTGACACTCTCGCGGTCGGTCCGACCGAGGATCCCGGTATTTCCAGGATCACCCTGACCCTGGATGGTGCCGTGCACCCGATCGATCAGGTCACCAAGCAGCTCCACAAACTGGTCAATGTCCTCAAGATCCGGGACATGGAGCCGGAGGAAACGGTCGCTCGTGAAATGGCCCTGTTCAAGGTGTCGGCCGCGGTTGAGAACCGGGCCGAGATCGTCCAGTTCGCCGAGATTTTCCGGGCCAAGATCGTTGATGTTTCGCGCCGCGCATTGATTGTGGAAGTCACCGGCTCGCATGACAAGATCGAAGCCTTCGAGAGCATGTTGAGGCCCCATGGCCTGCTGGAGATGGTCCGCACCGGCGAAGTCGCCCTGGCGCGCGGCGGCGACTGATGTTCTCGCCCTCTCTCAGGGCGGACATCGAGGATCAGCTTCGCGAAGCGTTGGCCGCTGCGGCAGACCGTCGGGGGCCGACGGTAGTTTCGCTCACCCTGCCCTTCAATTGTGATGATCCGGCGGCCTGTGTCTTCGCTTCCCGCCGGGTCGGCGATCCCTTCTTCTGCTGGGAACAGCCCGACCGTGGCTTGCGGCTTGCCGCCCTGGGCCGCACCCACGAGGTCTCGTCACGCGGCCCCGACCGCTTCAGGCGGGCTGCGGCCGACTGCGCTCACCTTTCCGGCGACGCGGTGATCCGCGGCGAAGGAGGCTTCACCACCGGTCCGGTCTGGACCGGAGGATTCGCCTTCAACGATGAGGCCGCCGAAGGGGCGGTCTGGTCCTCGTTTGAGCCGGCGTCTATGGTGCTTCCCGAGCTGACTCTTCAGTCATCGGCGGCTGGCGACTGGCTCACGATCAACCTCCTGGCCGGGCCAGGTGCCGACCGTGAGGGCCTGGTCGCCGGTGCCGTAGCCCGGGTTGCCGGACTCACTCACACGGAACTTCCAATGATTGATCCCCATCCGGCGGTTTCCGCTTCGATCGAGAGCGTCCGCAGCCCGAAGGAATATGAGCAGTCGGTCGCCGAGGCCGTCGGCCGGATCCGGGCGGGTCAGCTTGAGAAGGTGGTTCTGGCCCGCGAAGTCGTTGTCCGATCGGCTCAGGCCCACGATCCGGCAGGGCTATTCGGCGCTCTGAGGATGGGCTTTCCTTCCTGCTTCAACTTCTGTGTCGGCACCGGGGATGCCGCGTTCATCGGGGCCAGCCCGGAACTGCTTGTCCGCTGCGCTGGCCGTGGCGTGGCTACCGTCGCTTTGGCCGGTTCGACCCGCCGCAGCAGCGACCCGGCAGTGGACGGCCATCTCGCCCAGCAGCTTCTCGCCAGCCGCAAGGACCGGGGCGAGCAGGACCTGGTCGTGAGAAGGATCGTCAAGGCCCTGAGCCGGATCAGCGTCTGGGTTGAAGCAGCCGATGAGCCTGAGATCATCAAGGTCGCCAACATCCAGCACCTCGGCACACCGGTCTACGCCCAGCTGGCGCAGCCACTGACCGCGATCGAGTTGGCCGGGCTACTTCATCCCACTCCCGCGGTGGGGGGCGAACCATGGAAAAAGGCTCGCAGGGTCATGTCCGAAGTCGAGGGAATGGACCGGGGCTGGTACGCAGGCCCGGTCGGGTGGATGGATGCCTCCGGCGACGGGGAGTTCTGCGTAGCGTTGCGCAGCGCCCTGCTCCGGGACCGGGAGGCTCATCTCTTCGCCGGGGTCGGGGTGGTCGCGGAATCCGATCCCGCCGCGGAGCTGGCGGAAACCGAGATCAAGCTGGGTGCTCTCCTGCCGCTTCTCAGCTGAAGCGCCAGCGGCTCATCCAGGCCACGACCAGGTTCGGCTCAAACGCGGCAGCTCTGACCCGCTGCGTCGGTTCAGCCCGCGACCGGGACTTCGGTCACCGTGACCGCCACGCCCCCGGCGGCAAACGCCTCTTCGAGCTGGTCGAGGTCGTCGGCGCGATTAAAGGGCAGGTCGTAGAAGGCGGCGGCCTTGCCGACGTCAAGGTCGGTGGGGGTGCGCATCAATTGCTCGAATTCGTCGGCGCCCATCTCCCGCCTCTGTGGCAACCGCTCGAAGATACCGCCGCCCTCGTTGTTGAGCACAACGATCCTCACCGGCACGTCAAGGCCCCGGGCCAGGGCCAGGCTGCCCGCATCATGGAAGAACCCGAGATCCCCGGTGATGATCGTGGTCGGCCGGCCGGTTGCGCGGGCTGCCCCGAGGCCCGAGGCAAGCAGCCCGTCAATCCCGTTCGCTCCCCGGTTGGCAAGGAAGAGCAGGTCCTTTTCCGACGTGGGGAGGGATTCCTCCTGATCCCGGATCGCGAGGCTCGAAGCGGTGTACACGATGTTCCCGTCGGCCTGGAGTTCCGCCAGCCGGGCATGGACCGCTCCCGCCGCCAGCGCGTTGCCGTCTGCCCAGCCGCTCTCAATCCGGTTGCGCTCTTCACGTTCCACCTTCATCCAGCGCTCCAGGAAGGATGTGCCTGCCTGCCCGCCGGCGCGCTGCTCGGCTGTGTTTTCGACCTGGTGAAGCAGGGTCGCCGGATCCGCGCGGACGATCAGGTTGGCTGTCCTGACCGGTTCGTTCCAGCCAAAGCCGGGATCGATCACGATCTGAGCGGGGTCGATTTCCGCCATCCAGAGTCGAAGTTGCTTGGAGGTCGGGAACTCGCCCAGGCGGATGACCAGATCCGGTGCCAGTGCCGGGTCCCTTCGGGCGGAGATTCGCTCGTAGGCGGTGACCACCGCGCCACGGTCATGCGGGCCGAGCCGGAACTGGGAAGTCGGCTCGGCCAGCACCGGGGCCCGGCAGGCATTAGCCAGGCGGGCAAGTGGCTCACGCAGAGAACAGTCGGGTTGGCGGCCGGCAAGAATCAGGATCGATCCCGCGGCCTCCACCATCGCAACCAGACGGGCAACTGTGGAGCGGCTGGCGGAAGCCGGGGCCGATTCAACGGTGGTGAGCGTGCTCCCGGACCGGCCTTCGAGGGCGAGGCGGCGGGTGGCCGTGACCGCGTTGTCCTGCCGCGTCGGGGCAAGCGGTTCTCGAAGGGGAAGGTTGAGGTGGACGGGGCCGGGGCGGGGATCCCCGCTGGCTGAGGCAAAGGCACGGCAGGCCTGGGCGCGGAAATGGAGCAGGCCGTCATCGTCAGCAATGTGGTTGCCGAGCTCGGTGAACCAGCGAACCGCGTCGCCGAAGATCCTGATCTGGTCGATGGTCTGCCCGGCACCGATCTCACGCAGTTCCGGCGGCCGGTCGGCGGTGAGGAGGATCAAGGGAATCCCCGATAAGTCAGCCTCCGCTACGGCCGGGTGGTAGTTGGCAACCGCCGTACCCGATGTGCAGACGAGTACAACCGGAGACCCGGAAGCCTGGGCGGCGCCCAGCGCAAAGAAGGCGGCCGACCTCTCGTCCAGGGCGACATCCACCTCGATCCCGGGCTGGCGAAGGAAGGCGAGGGCTAGAGGGGTGGAACGCGAGCCCGGTGAAACCACGGCGAGGCGAACACCGAGGAGGGCGAATTCTTCCGCCATTGCCGAGCACAGAGCCGTGTTCGTGTTGGTCTCATCCACCGCTGCCGGAGCCTAGATGATCTCGTTCGGGGAGGCCTACAACCGACAGTGGTCCAGCACGGTTTCGTCGAGTGAGATGCCGAGCCCAGGGCCGGTATCGGGCGGCGGGAGCCGGTCACCTTCGGTCAGGGGGCCGGTAGCGGAAAGCTCGCAGCTGAAGAGTTCCCCGGTGGCCAGGCCGCAGGCCATGTCTGGCCAGGGGAGATCAGGATCGAGGGTCTGAGCGACGTGGGCCGCGGCGGCAATGCCAACCGGACTGTCAAGGGCACTCGAAAGGTAGGTGGGCAGATGACCACCCAGCGAGACATCGAGACCGCCGATCTTGCTCAGCTTCACCGTCACCGCGTCGCAGGCCCGTTCGATCCGGGCATCGGCCGCTTCCGATGCGTCATTCACCGACTCGTCAGCGACCAGAGGAATCGAGGTCCGGCGGGCCAGCTCGGCCAATTCGACCAGCCCGGTCACCGGTTCTTCGACCAGCTCGATGTCCAGCTCCTCCAGCCCGGCAAGCAGAGTGGCTGCGGCTTCGCCCCAGGATCCGTTCGCGTCGATCCTCAGGCCTGCCTCGGGACCGAGGGCAAGCCGGACAGCGCTGGCCAACGGAAGAGCCTCTTCCGGACCCGCCTTCAGTTTGAACACGTCGAATCCGCTCGCCGCCCAGGATTCACATTGAGCCACCACATCGCTGGTATTTCCGGCCCCGATCGTGGCGTTGCATTTCAGCGGCCGCGGGTTGGCGGCCGGGTCAAGATGTCGCCACAACGGAATCCCCTCCCGTTTTGCCTGAAGGTCCGCCAGGGCCATTGCCACCGCACATCGGGCCGGCGGGGAGCCGGGCAGGCGGGCGGGTTCGGCGGACCAATCCCGCAGTTCCCGCGTAACCGCCTCTGGACTGTCGCCACCTCTCAGGGTCATCGGGACCCCCTCGCCGAAGGCGACAATCCCGTTCTCGTCACGGATTCTCAGCAGGACCGTCTCCCGACGCTGGAGGGTTCCGGCTGCCGTGACATACGGCCGGGTGAAGTCCATCGCGATTGGAATCACCTCGACCTCGATCGGCCCAGCGTCCATTCAACCTCCGAGGATCAGCCCGATCGAAGTCAATACAGCCGTCACCCCGAGGATGGCGCCCGTACCGGCCAGCGCCATGTTCAGCGAGGGGCCGTCGGTGCGCCCGGTTACGGCGGAGATCGGGTCGCGGGCCATCGGAATCGCGACCAGGCCGAGCAAAGCCAGCCAGGGTCCGTCGTTGATGACGATCGTCAGGCCAAGCACAAAGAACGCCGACAGCAGCAAAGCAACGTAAAGCCGCCGGGTCTTCTCCCGTCCGATCCTCACCGCGAGGGTGTTCTTCTTTGCCCGCCGGTCGGAATCGATGTCGCGGACGTTGTTGACGACCAGGATCGCCGTCGAAAGCAGGCCGATCGCAACAGAAAGCCCGAAGGGAAGCCAGGCGAGTTCCTCAAGCTGGACGTAATACGAGCCGTTGACGGAGACCAGTCCGAAGAAGACAAAGACAAAAACCTCACCGAGACCGGCGTATCCGTATGGCTTTGGTCCGCCCGTGTACAGAAAACCGGCGGCAATGGAGACTGCGCCGACGAGGAGGATGATCCAGCCGGCAAGCCAGGCCAGGTAGAGGCCGAGCAGGCCGGCCAGCCCGAAGGCGACCCAGGTCGCGACGAGAACCCGCTTCGGAGTGATCAGGCCCGCCGATGTGACCCGGACGGGACCAAGGCGATCCGCCTGGTCGGCCCCTCGGCGGGCATCCGAATAGTCGTTGGCCAGGTTCGTCCCGATCTGGATCAGCACGCTGGCGACAAGGGCGGCGGCGAAACCACCCGGGCGCGGCAGGTCGTCGGCCATGAAGACCGCTGCGGCGGTGCCGACGAGGACCGGCGCCACCGCCGCCGGCAGGGTGCGCGGCCGTGCCGCGTTCATCCAGATCCTCACGGACGTTTGGGGAAACGGTCGAAATCCGGCCGGCGGCCCTGCTGGAACGCATTGCGCCCCTCCTGACCCTCCTCGGACATGTAGAAGAGCAGGGTCGCGTCATGGGAAAGCTGCTGCAGGCCGGTGAGTCCGTCCTCCTCGGCGTTAAAGCTCGATTTCAGGAGCCTCAGGGACAGGGGGGAGAGGTGGGACATCTCCCGGCACCAAGCCACCGTTTCTTTCTCCAGGTCGGCGACCGGGACCACGGCATTGACCAGACCCAGGCGCTCCGCTTCTTCGGCGGTGTAGTGACGGCAGAGAAACCAGACTTCCTTGGCTCGCTTCACCCCGATATTGCGGGCCAGCAGGCTGGCCCCGAAACCACCGTCAAAGCTCCCGACTCTCGGACCCGTCTGGCCGAATCGGGCATTGTCGGCGGCGATCGTGAGGTCGCAGACCAGGTGGAGGATGTGACCTCCTCCGACCGCGTATCCGGCGACCATCGCGATCACCGGCTTCGGCAGCCGCCGAATCTGGACGTGGAGATCACCCACGTCGAGACGGCCCACTCCCTGGCTGGCCACGGCGTCGTCACCGATGTAACCGTCATCACCGCGGATCCGCTGGTCGCCACCCGAACAGAACGCTTCGGTTCCGGCCCCGGTGAAGATGATCGAGCCGACCTCAAGGTCATCGCGGGCCCGGCCGAAAGCATCTCTCAGCTCGGCAAGTGTCTGCGGACGGAATGCGTTGCGGACTTCGGGGCGGTTAATCGTGATCTTCGCGATACCTTCAGCGGTCTCGTAAAGGATGTCCGAGTAATCTCCCGCCGACTGCCAGTCGATCGGCTGGTAGAGCGTCTCTTCCGGTGGCGCGTTGCGGTGTCGTTCTGGCAAGTCCGGTACTCCGTTCGTCAAGGTGCGGTCCGGTAGGTCCGCAGATCACAAGAATTGGACATCCCACGATAAACGAGGTCAATTGAAACTCGACAACTGGCTGGCCCAGAGAGCGCAGAGCTGTCCCGACCGGGTAGCGCTGATCGCCGACGGCGAGTCGATGACCTTCGCCGAACTCGAGGATGAGGCCGCGCATGCGGCCCGGCGCCTGGCCGCCTGGGGCGTGCGCCGGGGCGCGACCGTGGCGATGAACATGGGTCCGGGCCGGGAGAAAGTGATCCTCATTCACGCCCTGATGAAAACCGGGGCCGTTCTGCTGCCTCTGAGCCCGGGGCTCTCCCAGCCGGAAAGGAAAAGGGCGCTTGATTCATGCGGCGTGACGGTTGATCTGGATGACCCGGGGAAGCTCACCCAGACCGAGGCCGACCTGCCCCTGCTCGGCGAACACGACATGGCGGACCCGCATTGCCGCATCCTCACAAGCGGTTCAAGCGGAATGCCGCATGCTGTTTCGCTCAGCTACGGGAACCATCTTTTCAGCGCAATGGGTTCGGCTTTCAACATCGGCGTTGACCCTTCAGACCGCTGGCTTTGTTCGTTGCCGATGAGTCACATTTCGGGGCTTTCCATTGTGATGCGGTCGGTTATCTACGGCACGGCAATGGTCCTCAACGACAGGTTTGATGCCGCCGCCGTGGAAGCGGCGGTCGAGGAGCAGGGAGTCACCGTCATTTCTCTGGTCTCAACGATGCTGCTGAGGCTGCTGGAAAAGGGTGTTGACCTTTCGGCCCCGCGGGCGATCCTGGTCGGTGGGGGGCCAGTCCCGCGCAGCGTGATCGACCGGGCCCTCGACAAGGGGGCGAAAGTAATTCAGACCTACGGTCTCACGGAAACCTGTTCCCAGGTCACGACGCTCGAAGTAAAGGAGGCCCGCCGCAAGGCGGGATCGGTCGGTCGGCCACTACTCACTTCACATCTGAGGATCCAGTCCGGGGAGATCCTGGTCCAGGGTCCGACGGTTTCCGCCAGTGCGCTCGATGCCGACGGCTGGCTCCACACGGGTGACCTCGGCCGAATCGACGAAGACGGGTTTCTCTTCGTCGAAGGCCGGGCCGACGAAATGATCATCACCGGCGGCGAGAACGTGATCCCGATCGAGGTTGAAGATGTACTGATGCAGCACCCGGGGGTTCTTGAGGCGGCGGTTGTCGGTCGTCCCGACCCCGAGTGGCAGCAGGCCGTGACCGCGGTGATCGTTTCTCGCCCGGGCGAGACTGTGAACCTGGAGGACATCCGCCGTCACTGCGAAGGAAAGCTTGCCTCCTACAAGATCCCGAAGGCATTGGAGACCGTAGCCGAACTGCCGAAGACCGCCTCCGGCAAGTTGCTGCGGGCCAGGCTGCGGGATCAAGGTGACATCTCGCGCCAGGCTTGACCTTCCCGGGCCCGCCGTCCGGCTGGAATCCGTCCGGTCGTAACTAGGCATACGATTGGGCAATGAGCACCAAAGACATCTTCTACGACAAGGACGGCGACCTCTCGAAGCTTGAGGGGAAAACTGTCGCGATTCTCGGGTTCGGCTCCCAGGGCCACGCGCATGCGCTGAATCTGAAGGACTCCGGGGTAAACGTGGTGGTTGGCTTGCGGGAGGATTCCGCCAGCCGGGAGCAGGCCACTTCGGCCGGGCTTGAGGTGCTCTCGGTTGCCGATGCCGCCAGCAAGGGCGACATCGTCATGATCCTCCTGCCCGACGAGAAGCAGGCGGAAATCTGGGAGAACGAGATTGCCGACGGAATCGCCGAAGGCAATCTGTTGATGTTCGCCCACGGGTTCGCGATCCGGTTCGATCAGATCGTCCCGCCGGCCGGGGTGGATGTCGGCATGGTGGCACCCAAGGGTCCCGGTCACATGGTTCGCCGGCAGTTCGAGGAGGGTTCCGGGGTTCCCTGCCTGATGGCGGTTGAGCAGGACGCGAGCGGAAACGCCCACGATCTCGTGCTCGCCTACGCGATCGGAATCGGGGGTGGCCGGGCCGGGATCATCGAGACCACCTTCAAGGACGAATGCGAAACCGATCTCTTCGGTGAGCAGGCGGTGCTCTGCGGCGGCGCGACGGAACTGGTCCGGGCCGGATTCGACACTTTGGTGGAAGCCGGCTACGACCCGCGTCTGGCCTACTTTGAATGCCTTCACGAGCTCAAGCTGATCGTTGACCTGATGTACGAGAAGGGCATCCAGGGAATGCGCTATTCGATCTCCAACACCGCTGAGTACGGCGACCTGACCCGTGGCAATCGGGTGATCGGCGAGGAGTCGAGGGCCGCGATGAAGCAGATCCTGAATGAGATCCAGTCGGGTGAGTTCGCGAAGGAGTTCATCGCCGAGAATCAGGCCGGCAACGAGAACTTCGATCGCATGCGCCAGGAGGGCAAGGACCACAAGGTCGAGATCGTCGGGGCCGAGCTTCGCGACATGATGCCCTGGATCGACACCGAGTTCTAGAAGGCGCTTCGGGCCTTTTCGCTCAATTACAGGAGATGGCCGGTCCAGCGGGTAGGTTCTGGTTGGCCCCGGTTACGGGGGAAGACCATTCCAAGGAGTTCAGATGACCGAAGTGCCAACCCCCACACCCGATGACCAGGCGCAGGCGCCGGCCGTGACGACCGGCGGCTCACCTGACCGCATCGCGGCCGACGGCTACCCCGTCGGTGTAGACGCGCAGCTCCTGCCCGAGTATTCACGGTTCATGCCGTTGATCAAGTGGCTGATCCTGCTGCCTCATTACGTGGTTCTCTTCTTTCTCGCGATCGGCGCGATGTTCGTCAGCTTCATCGCCTTCTTCGCGACCCTGTTCACGGCGAAATACCCGGAAGGCATGTGGAACTACATGGTCGGCTTCCAGCGATGGGCCTTGCGGGTGATGGCCTACAACTTCCTGATCACCGACAAGTACCCGCCGTTCACCCTCCAGGAGACGGCTGATGACACGATCCAGCTCAAGGCCGAGCATCCCGAGCGGGTGGCCCGCTGGCGTCCGTTCTTTGCCTGGTTGATCGTGATCCCGTACGCGATCGTCGCCTACCTGATCTACCTGGTCGCGAGCATCTGCTCCTTCTTCGCCTTCTTCACGATCCTCTTCACGAAGCGGATTCCGGATGGTCTCTTCAACGTCATCCGCAATGGTTTCGCCTGGAATGTCCGGGCCAGCTTCTACAGCTACTGGATGTCCACAGAGTACCCGCCCTTCGAGTGGGACGAGGACTGACCTCTCCCGACGACCGGTCCGAAGCCCGGCCCTGTAAGGGTGCCGC
>JBGAOF010000051.1:8453-11787 GCA_044221915.1 Solirubrobacterales bacterium | reverse complement strand
TGATCCGTTTCAGGTCAGTGACCGCCAGGGCGATCGTGCCCGCGATGAGCAGGGTCGCCAGGCCAACCCAGGCGGCAACGTCGGCTGCGGTGGGGGCCAGTTCAAAGAGCGAATGGCAACGGGCAATCAGATAGACACCCGCGGTGACCATGGTCGCCGCGTGGATCAGGGAGGAAACCGGCGTCGGACCCTCCATCGCATCGGCAAGCCAGGTGTGGAACGGCATCTGGGCGGACTTCGCAAACGCACCGACCAGCAGGCAGAGGCAGATCGCGACCACTTCCCACTGGTTGGTGCTGAACACTTCCGGGGCCTTCTCGAAGACCGTGCCGTAATCGACCGAGCCGAGATTCTTGAAGATCAGGATCGCGGCGATGTAGAGGCCGATGTCGCCGATCACATTGATCACAAAGGCCTTCATGCCGGCCTTGGTGGCGGTGTTGCGCCGGTACCAGTAGCTGATCAGCGCGTAGGAGGCGAACCCGACCAGGGCCCAGCCGACGATGAGCATCACGAAGTTGCCGGCCAGGACCAGCACCAGCATCGAAAAGACGAAGAAGTTCAGATAGCTGAAAAACCGGTGGTAGCCCTGGTCCGACTTCATGTAGCTGAACGAATAGATGTGGATCAGGCTGGAAACGCCGGTGACCACCAGCACCATGAAGAGCGACAGCGGATCGACGTAGATGCCGAGGTCGATCGTGAAATTCCCGACCGAGGCGTACTCCCAGAGGCTGGAGGCAACATGCCTGGATTCGGAGGGCTCGCCCTGAAGTCCGACCAGGGCGAAGATGCCGCAGACGAACGCGGCAACGATCGCAAGGACACCGACCAGCCCGGCGGCGCGATCGGGGAGGACGCGGAAGGTCAGCCCGATCATTAACGATCCGAGCAGGGGAAAAAGCAGGACGAGCCAGGCCCAGGTTGCGGTCATCCCTTGAGCTCCTTCAGCTCGTCCACATCCAGCGGCAGCCGCCGCCGGTACATGGCAACTACCAGACCGAGGCCGACAACCACTTCACAAGCCGCGACAACCAGAACGATCAGCACCAGAACCTGCCCGTCCTGATTGCCCAGCATCCGGCTGAAGGCAAGCAGGGCGAGCGCCCCGGCGCTCAGCATCAATTCGAGACAAAGCAGGATCACCACCGGATTGCGGCGGATCATCACCCCGGCCAGGCCGGTGGTGAAAAGGAGCGCGGAAAGGACGAGGTACCACTCGATGTTCATCGGCCCTCTCCTCCCGCGGCGCTGCTGCGGTCCTCGCGGCGGCGGCCGGCCAGCACGATCGCCGCGACCGCCGCGATCAGCAGCAGAAGGGAGGCCGCCTCGAAGGCGATCAGAAAGTCCTCCATCATCAGGTGGCCGACCGCCTCCGGGGTACCGAATCCGGCCGGGACATCATCCGGTCCGGGGGTGCCGAGCGCGGCAAGCCCGGATCCGAGCACCGCAATCGAAACCGCGATGAACAGGGCTGCCGCGAGAACCGGCCCGATCACCTTGAGTTCCGGCGAGGAATCCCAGGCAGGTTCCTCCACGCCACCCACATAGGCAGCGACAAAGACGTAAAGCACCATCACCGCACCGGCGTAGACGACGATCAGCGCGGCCGCCAGGAACTGGGCCATCAGGAGCAGGAAGATCCCGGCCAGAAAAACCAGGTGAATGACCAGGGCAAGGACGCTGTAAAACGGGTTCCGGAGCAGGACCACGGCGATCGCGGCACCAAGTGCCCCGATGGCCCCGGCAAAGAAGGCGACCGTCTCCACTATTCGCCCTCCCCCCGCAACGGGGTCCGCTCGATCGGCTCGGCCAGCAGCATCTCCTTGGTGAAGATCAGGTCCGAACGGTTGTAATCGGCCATCTCGTAGTCGTGGCCCATGGTGATCGCGTCAAAGGGACAGGCCAGTTCGCAATACCCGCAAAAAATGCAGCGGGCGAGGTTGATCTCATAGACCGCGGCGAAACGTTCACCGCCCGAGACCCGGTGTTCCGGGTCGTTCTCGGCGGCAACCACCCGGATGCATTCGGCCGGACAAGCCGCCGCGCAAAGCGAGCAGCCGACGCATTTCTCCAGGCCGGAATCTTCAAAGCGATGCAGCTTGTGGCGACCGCGGAAACGCGGGAAGACCGGGGTCTTCTCCTCCGGGTACTGGATCGTCACCGGCTTCTCGAAGAGCCGCCCCATGGTGGTCCTGAGGCCCCGGATCGTCTCTCCGAAGGCGCGATAGGCACCACCGAACCCGCCGGGCTCGGGACCACGGGGAACAACCTTGATCTCATCGGGCCGGATGCTCACGTGACCACCACCAGGACCGCGGTCACAAGCACGTTCAGCGTGGCCAGCGGCAGCAGGATCTTCCAGCCGAAGCTCATCAACTGGTCGTAACGGAAGCGGGGCAGGGTGGCGCGGATCCAGATGAAGAACATGCAGAGCATCCACATCTTGAAGAGCATCCAGATCGGATCGAGCCAGCCCGGGCCGGGACCCATCCAGCCACCCAGGAACATGGTCGAGGCGATCCCCGAGACGATCAGCATCTCCATGTATTCGGCGAACATGAAGGAGCCGAACCGCATGCCACCGTATTCGGTGCCGTATCCGGCGACGAGCTCGGCGTCCGCCTCCGGCAGGTCAAACGGCGGCCGGTTGGTCTCGGCGAAGCCGGCGACCATGAAGATCAGGAAGCCGACGATCTGGGGGACCACGAACCAGATCTCGCCCTGTGCCTTGACGATGTCGACCAGCGATAGCGACCCGGCCATCAGCACCACGCCGAGCAGCGAAAGACCCATCGCGATCTCGTAGGAGATCAACTGGGCGGCGGAGCGCATCGCACCGAGAAACGAGTACTTGGAACCGGAAGCCCAGCCACCAAGCAACAGCCCGTAGAAAGCGATCGAGCTGAAAGCGAAGAAGTAGAGGATCCCGATCGGCACATCGATGCCATAGAGGCCGACACCGCCCTCGACATCACCGAAGGGCAGGATCGCGAGGGTGATGACCGCCGAGAAGATGGTCAGGGCCGGGGCCAGCTCGTAAAGGAGCGGAACCGCGCCCTTGGGCCGGAACGCCTGTTTTGAAAGCAGCTTGCCGACGTCAGCGAGGGGCTGGATCATCCCGTAGGGCCCGACCCGGTTCGGTCCGTATCGCTGCTGGAAACGGCCGAGCAGCTTGCGTTCGACCAGCAGCAGGATCGGCACGATCTGCAAGATGACCAGGAAGATCACGATCGATTTGACGATCATGATCCAGGTCGCATCGACAAAGTTGGTGTCGGCCAGGGGAAGGCCAGAGACGAGATCCACTACTGCCCTCCCCCGTTACCGTTGG
>JBGAOF010000051.1:5665-8443 GCA_044221915.1 Solirubrobacterales bacterium | reverse complement strand
CTTCCAGCTTCGGGCTCGCCTTGCCGACCTCCACCACCACGGGCCGGTCCGAATCGTTGTCGCAGAAGACGTTGGCGTTGCCCTGCCGGGTGCCTTCGATCAGGAAGCAGGTGCCCTCCGGCAGTGCCGCCCGGATCGCCACGAATGCGGTGACTTCCGTCTCCCCCGATTTCACCGCAACCTCGTCACCCATGCCGAGCCCGAGGCGTTCGGCGTCGGCAACCGACACCTCCAGCCTCTGGGCCGGGATCAGGTAGTTCAACGCGGGGCTGAGGTCGGTGGTGCTGTTAGCCCAAAGATCACGGTACGTGCCGAGGACCAACCCGTCGGCGGGGGCGGCCGGCGTTGGGGATCCCGCTGGCCGGACTTCGCCGGGAGTTCCATCGGGACCCCCGACACCGGCCACCTCGGCCCATGCGCTTGCTTCGGGACGGTCCTGCCAGCGGATTCCTCGACCGCCGATTTCGGCATCGGTGAGGCCCGCGTAGAACGGCACCGCCTCGGCGATTCCCTGAAGGGCCTCCAGAACCGAGTGGATGCCGGTCTCGTGGCCGAGGGCAGCCGACAACTCCGCGAGCACATGCCAGCCGCCACGGATGTCGCCCGGGCGGGCGGCGGTCGGGCGGACCCGCTGGAGGCGGCCTTCGGTGTGGGTGACCGTGCCGTCCTTCTCGGCATGCGACTCGAGCGGGAAAACGACATCCGCGAATTCGGTGGTGTCGGTCGAAGCCATTGTGAAGTGGATCACGAAGTCGGCGGTTTCAAGTGCACGGCGCCAGCCCTCGGTGTCGGGAAAATCACGCAAGGGGTCGACGCCGTAAAGGACGACCGCCCTGACCTCGCCCGACTGGAGACCCTCCTTGATCGAGTCAACGTCGCGGCCGGCTTCAACTTCCGCAAGGCCGGGACCGGCATCGGGCAGGCAGCCGACCTCACGGAGCCCGCGGGCATTTGCCACATCGGGGATTTCGATCAGCCCGGACTCTTTCTGGCCGGCCAGTCCCAGCTCCGAGCCGAGTTCAAGCAGGGCCTCGACCGCCGCGGGACCATCCGGACCACGGGCAATCCGTTCACCCCAGACGATCACCGTGTGGCTGGAGCCCCGGAGCAATCCGGCCAGGCCTTCGCTCGCTCCGGCTTTGACCTGTTCAAGCAGCCCGGCAAGGTAGCTGGCGGAGCCGCCCGGCGGGATCCGCTCGACTTCGGTGGCACCCCCGTCGAGGGCGCTGGGCCGTTCGGTGGCGACCGCGAGGGCAGTGTGGTTGCGGCGCACCGCCTTGCGGACCCGCAGGTCAAAGGCCGGTGCGGAATGGATCGGATCGGTCCCGAGGATCAGCACGACATCGGCGTGGTCGATGTCAGCCACCCTCGCCTGGGTGGCAGGGTCGTCGAGGCGGACACGCTGCCCGCGGCCGACCGTGGCCGCCTGACGGGAATCAATGTCGCGGGAACCGAGCCCGGAGCGGATCAGGTCCTGCAGGATGAACGCCTCCTCGTTGGAGGCATCGCCGACCAGGGCCGCGACCTTGCCTTCGGCCGCGGCGAGTCCGAGTGAAGCTGCTTCCAGCGCGTCACCCCACCCGACCGGGGCCGGATGGCCGTCGACGTAGCGCAACGGGTTCAGGACCCGGTCGCGCGAGTACATCGCCTGGAATCCGTACCGGCCACGGTCACAGAGCCAGCCGTCATCAACCGCATCGTTTTGCCGGTCGACCACCCGCTTGACCTGCTCGTCACGAATCGTGAAGCTGACGTTGCATTGGCTGGGGCAGAGAGTGCAGACCGATCCGCCCTGCTCGATGTCCCAGGGGCGAGCCTGGAAACGGTAGGTGTAGGAGGTCAGGGCCCCGACCGGGCAGAGCTCGGTGATGTTGCCCTGGAATGGCGCGATGTAGGGGCGGTCATCGAAGGTTCCGATGTAGGAGTCGGCACCCCGTTCCAGCAGTTGAAGCTGGCCGTCCTCGGAGACTTCCTGGCTGAAACGGGCACAGCGGTAGCAGAGGATGCAACGCTCCCGGTCGATCGCAATCAGCGGTGAAAGCGGGACCGGCTTTTCAAAGTGGCGCTTCGGGTCAACGACCCGGCTGCGATCGTCACCCCAGCCCATCGAAATGTCCTGGAGCGGACATTCGCCACCCTTGTCGCAGACCGGACAGTCCAGCGGATGGTTGACCAGCAGGAACTCGACAACGCCGTTCTGGGCTTCCTTGACCTGCTCGGTCCGGGTGTGGACCGCCATGCCGTCACGCACCGGGGTCGAACAGGCCGTCTGAAGCTTCGGGATGCCCTCGATCTCGACCAGGCACATGCGGCAGGCACCAACCGGAGCCCCGAGTTTCGGCTCGTAACAGAAGACCGGGATCTCGATGTCTCCCTGCTTGGCGGCGTCAACCAGCATCGTGCCCTCGACCGCTTCGATCTCGCGACCGTCGATGGTCAGGGTGATCAGGTTCTTCTCCGGGGCGGGCATCAGTCGCTGCCTCCCGCGGCGGGTATCGGCCGGCCGGCCAGTCGCGCACGCCTCAGGACCACCGGCAATTCGGCCTCCGGCCCGCTACCGTCGCCGCCGGATGCGGCTCCTTCTGTCGCCGGGTCTTCGAACGAATCAACCCAGGCCCCGGCCGCCTCGGTCTCGATCACCCGCTCGAAATCGTCACGGAATTTCTTGACCATCGAGCTCACCGGCATCGCCATCGCGTCTCCGAGCACACAGAGGCAGTTGCCGATGATGTTGTTCTGGACCGAAGCGACAATGTCGAGGTCCATCGGGGTCGCCTG
>JBGAOF010000051.1:0-5655 GCA_044221915.1 Solirubrobacterales bacterium | reverse complement strand
ATCATCCGGTTCAGCATCTTCTCGGTCCAGCTGGTGCCTTCGCGGCAGGGTGTGCATTTGCCGCAGGACTCGTGGCGGTAGAACTTCGCAGTCCGATGGGCCATGTGGGGGATCGAGATCGAATCGTCGGCAACGATGATCGACCCCGAGCCGAGCATTGAACCGGCCTCCGCCATCGCTTCGAACGAATAGGGCAGGTCCATTTCGGCCGGTGTCAGTACCGGCGAGGAGGAACCGCCGGGATAAAAGGCGGTGATCTCACGGCCATCCAGGGGCCCGCCGGCATGGCCGTAGATGAGTTCACGCAGCGGCACGCCGAGTTCGACCTCGTAGTTGCCGGGCCGCTTCACGCAGCCGGAAACGGAAACCACCTTGGTCCCGGGCGACTGCTCGGTTCCGAAACTCTTGAACCAGTCGGCGCCGTTCGCGACGATGTGGCTGACGTTGCTGAGGGTCTCGACATTGTTGATCAGGGTCGGCCCGCCGTAGAGCCCCTGAACCGCCGGGAAGGGTGGCTTCAGCCGCGGATTGCCGCGCTTGCCTTCCAGCGCGTCGAGCAGGGCTGTTTCCTCGCCGCAGATGTAGGCGCCCGCACCGCGATGGACGATCAGCTCAAGATCGAAACCGGTACCGAGAATGTTCCGGCCCAGGTAGCCGGCCCCGTAGGCCTCTTCGACGGCGCGGTCAAGGACATCCGCCTGATCGTCATATTCGCCGCGAATGAAGATGAAAGCGTGACCGATCCCGGCCGCGAAACTGGAAATTATGATCCCCTCGATCAGCTGGTGAGGGTTGCGCTGCATCAGTTCGCGGTCCTTGAAGGCCCCCGGCTCGGATTCATCGGCGTTGCAGCAGAGGTACTTGGCCTGATCCGTATGGGGCAGGAAAGAGACCTTCTTGCCCATCGAGAATCCGGCCCCGCCACGGCCCCTGAGACCGGATTCCTCGAGCTCGTTGACGATCCACTCCGGATCGATCTCCTTCAGGGCTTTCTTCATCGTCCGGTAGCCGCCGTAGGACTCGTAGCCGGCGATCGTGGCCATCTTCGGATCCTCGGCATGCCGAAGCAGGACCCTTGTCTCAACGGCACCGGAGCCGTTGCCTGAAGCCATTCCACTCACTGGTTGGGGCCCTTTCCTTCAACCACGCGCGGGTCGGTGGAATCGGCGACACCACCGGCGAGGCCCCGCTTTTCGAGCGCCTTCTCCGGCAGGACTTCCCTGCCGGCCTCAAGCTGCTCCACGATCGCCGAAGCATCGTCGTTTTCGAGCGGGCCGAAGTACCGCTCATCGACCGAGGCCATCGGGGCGAGATCACAGGCACCAAGGCATTCGAAACCGGAAACCAGGATCCGTCCGTCGGCGGAAAGGGCACCACCATGGCGGGCCTGCTCGGGGTCCGCGCCGGTTTTCTCGCAGAAGGATTCGAGCAACTGGTCCCCACCCCGCATCCAGCAGGCGAGGTTCGTGCAGACAAGCACCTGATGCTCACCCTGCGGACTCGTCCTGAGCAGGTCGTAAAACGAGGCGACCGATTCGAGATAGGCAGGGGTGACCTGCATTACCACCGCGGCCTGCCGGATACCTTCCGGGGTACACCAGCCGTAGCGGCGCTGGATGATCCAGAGCACCGGGATCGCCGCCGACTTGGGGCTGCCCTTGTGATCACGGTCCGGGTACTTGTCGACGATCGCCTGGATTTCACTCCGCAGGTCCTCCGGCACTTCGACTTCGGCGGGATCGGGAATTCGCTCCGGGTCACCGAGCGGATCGCGGCCGGCCGTGTTCGCTTCATCGACCGGCAGCCCGGGCGAAACGAAGTCTTCCGGCTCGGCGTTGCCCGGGTCAAAGTCCGACGGCATCACGGGACTCATCTGTCAATACCCCCCAGGATCGGGTCGAGCATGGCCAGGGTCTGGATCAGGTCGGCCACGTATTCACCGACCGTCATGTCGGCCAGCGCCTGCAGGTTGACAAAAGAAGGCTCCCGGAAATGGACGCGGGAGGGCTTCGAGGAGCCATCCGCAACCACGAAGCACCCGAGTTCGCCACGAGGCGATTCGATCGGGTTGTAGACCTCGCCGGGCTCAACCCGGAAACCCTCGGTGACCAGCTTGAAGTGGTGAATCAGCGACTCCATCGAGGTGGAAAGCTCGGACCTCGGCGGCAGCGCATATTTCCTGTTGTCAGCGATCCACGGCCCTTCCGGGAGACCGTCGAGGATCTGCTCGATGATCTTCAGGGACTCCCGCATTTCGGTCAGGCGAACCCGGTAGCGGTCGTAGCCGTCGCCGACCGTGCCGACCGGAACGTCGAACTCAAGCTCCGGATAGGCGAGATATCCACCTTCCTTGCGCAGGTCCCAGGGATCTCCGGCCGCCCTCAGCAGCGGTCCGGTCACGCCAAGATCAACCAGACGCTCACGTGGCACAACCCCGACATCCTTGGTCCGGATCAGGAAGATCTCGTTCTTGTCCAGCAGGGCCTCGTACTGGTCGATGCCGATGTTCAGCTGTTCGATCACCCAGCGAACCTTCTTTTCGAAACCGGCCGGGAGGTCGTCCGCCACGCCGCCGACCTGGAAGTAGCGGGTGTGCATGCGCTGGCCGGTTGACATCTCGAAGACATCAAGCACCCGGTCGCGATCCCGGAAGCAGTAGAAGTACACCCCCATCGCCCCGAGGTCGAGAGCCGAAGTGCCGAGCCAGACCAGGTGGGAGTGGATCCGGTTGAGTTCCATGTGAAGAACCCTGAGCCACTGGGCCCGGCGTGGCACTTCAAGGCCGATCAGTTTCTCCACCGCGCCGACGTAGGCCTGCATGTTGAAGAAATAGGAGAGGTAATCCATCCGTTCCACGAACGGGATCACTTTCCAGTACTGCATGGTTTCGCAGGATTTCTCGATCCCGGTGTGGACATATCCGATCACCGGCTTCACGTCCTTGACGACCTCGCCTTCGAGGTCGACCACCAGCCGCAGCACACCGTGAGTGGCCGGGTGATGCGGACCCATGTTGACGGTCAGCATCTCCTGTTCCGGCTCGAGCTCGAACTCGACCCCGGGAATCCGGTCGGCCAGCTCGGCGGTGAAGTCGGCCACCTTGACTTCCTGGTCACGGAGCGGGACTTCGCCGGGAAGCGTCGGGACGCTGCCCCCCGTTCCGGCCTGGCGGAGTTCACGGTCCTGCAGGGTGTCCGTGGGCCGGGAGCCGGTCACTGCCACCACCCCGGGCTGGTCACTTCATCGCGGGTGAAGATCACCGGTTCCCCGCCGACCGGGAAGTCGCGGCGCTGCGGCCAGCCGACGTAGTCCTCCGGCATCAGGATCCGGCGCAGGTCGGGGTGGCCTTCGAAGAAGATTCCGAAAAAGTCGTAGACCTCCCGCTCCTGGAAGTCAGCGGTCGGGAACATTTCGACCACCGAGGGCACCACCGGCAGCAGCTGACCGTCGATCTCCACGCTGTTGGCCGGGGCGGAGTCCGGGGGGGGGCCCCCCGGGCCGCCGTCGCCGGGAGTTCCCGGGGTACCCCCCACGAACTCCTCTTCCAAAGCCGCTGCTCCTGGGTCTGCAGCGGTCGCCGTCCCAGCTCCCGGATCAGCAATAACTGCCTTTACCCGCAGGCGTTCGTAGCGTTCTCGGTTGAGGAGTTCGTAGTGGACCGCGAATCGGGGGGTGCCGGGGAAGTAGTCGGCGCCGTGAAGGGAGCTGAGGAAGGTGTATTCCTGGCCCGGGGTTTCCCGAAGCCAGGTGAGCACCTCGACCACCTTGACCGGGTCCACGATCAGCGCCGCCTGTTCGCGGTCGAAGCTTGTGTCCAGGACCGCGCCGGCGTGTTCCTGGTTGATCGCAGCGAGGAGCAGTTCGAGTCCGGGGGCGTCAGGCACCGAGAACCTCCCTTGCCCTGGCGTAGGCCTCGAGGGCCTCTTCGGAAGGCTGCGATGCCGGGCCACCGCGGGCCCATTCCTCGGTCCCGTGCGCGTTGTAGCGACTGCGCCAGCCCGGGTCGGGGTTGCCCATAATCTTCTGCTGCAGTTTGGTGAAGCCGTAGAGCAGGGCTTCAGGGCGCGGCGGGCAGCCTGGCACGTGAACGTCAACCGGCATGAACTTGTCGGCCCCCTGTACGACGGCGTAGTTCTGGAACATGCCGCCGGACGAGGAGCAGGCCCCCATCGAGATCGCCCATTTCGGCTCCAGCATCTGGTCGTAGATGCGGCGCACCACGGGCGCCATCTTGATCGAGACCCGGCCGGAGAGAATCAGCAGGTCGGCCTGCCGGGGGGAGGCCCGGAAGGCTTCCGCCCCGAACCGGGCGATGTCGTAGCGCGGCGAGACAGTGGACATCATCTCGATCGCGCAGCAGGCGAGGCCGAAGGTGGCGGGGAAGATCGAATGGGCCCGGGCCGAGTTCAGCACCTTCTCGAGGGTTGTTGTGACCACCCGTTCCTCGACGTATTTGTCGAGGTCCTCACCGGTCAGGTCACCGCGCAGCATGTCGCGGGCCTTCAGCTGCCGGGCTCTCAGTTCCCCGGGTGACTTCGGTTGCTCAAGCGGCGCGTGGGTCCGGAGCTTCTGGCGTTCTATCTCCAATCCAGCGCTCCCTTGCGCCAGACGTAGATCAGGGCGACGAACAGCAAGCCCACGAAAAGGATCACCTCGGCCAGCACAAAGACCGAATCGGTCGTCTTGAGAATTGCCGCCACCGGGTAGAGAAAGACAACCTCGATGTCGAAGAGGATGAAGAGCATCGCGACGAGATAGAAGCTGACCCCGAAACGGAAGGTCTTCGAGATCTCCGAGGGGAGACCGCATTCATAGGGATCCATCTGGCGGATCGCAGCACTCGATTCGTCGCCCTTGACCTGCTTCGGGCCGAGCACGATGTTGAGGACCGCGAAAGCTCCCCCGACGAGAACGCCGAGGGCCGCGAAGACGAGAACTGGGAGGTACTGATGGAGCAAGTGTGGATCCTGATGGGATGAACGACGGGCAACTAGGGTGTCCCCTGACTATGGGTTATACACCTCAGCGGCCCGACTTTGTATCAAGTCGTTACATAGTGATTTTCCGCATAAAAAAGCCGAACTCCGACCATTTCAGGCGGGATTAGCCTTGTCTGCCGCCTACACCGCACTGGCCCTGGCCGCGATCGGCCTGAGCCTTCTCGCCGCCGGGGCTGGCCTTTTCTCATGGCAGCGGCGGAAACCCTCGGTCGCCTTCTGGTACCTGCTTCGCGTGGCACAAGTGGTCACTGGACTGTTCGTGCTCTTCGCCGCGGTCGTCTACGCGACCGGCCACCGTGCCGATGACGGCCTCCACTACCTCTATGTCTTCCTGCCCGTCGCCGTCTCGTTCATGGCCGAGCTGATCCGGGGAGCTTCGGCCGGGCAGGAACTCGGCGACCGGCTGTCCCCGTCGGAACCGAAGTCAAACCAGGAACTCGGTGAGCTTTTCGCCCGGCTCGATCCGGCCGAGCAGGAGAAGATCGGCCTCGCCATCATCCGCCGCGAGACGGCCGTGATGAGCATCGCCTGCCTGGTGATCGCCTTCCTCCTCTGGCGAGCAATCGAAACCACCACCGGGATGTTCTGAGGGTCAAAGCCATCCCAGCGCAAACGCTGGGCAGACAGAGCCGTTATGGACGGTTATGGAGAATTT
>JBGAOF010000050.1:260-11819 GCA_044221915.1 Solirubrobacterales bacterium | reverse complement strand
GGTGAACCCCTGTAGCCGGTGCCGGAAGGGTTGTACGGGATCAGGTTCACCTTGAAATCGTTCCTCGGCAGCAGCAGATCCGCCAGTTCATGGGCCTGTTCTTCGGAATCGTTCACCGCGTCCAGCATCAGGTACTCGATGAAGACCTTGCGCTTGCGGATGCGCCTCCATTCACGGCAGGCCGCGACAACATCCACCATCGGATAGCGATCGTTAACCGGCATTATTTCCGAACGCAGCCGATCGTTCGGCGCATGCAGCGAGAGCGCCAGGCGAACCGACGGCCCTTCGGCGGTCATCCGCTGGATCCCGGGCAACCAGCCCACGGTGGACACGGTGGTGTGGGAATTGGCGATGCCGACCCCGGGCAGCCTTTCGCAGGCCGCGAGCACGTTGTCGAGATTCATCATCGGCTCGCCCATACCCATGAAGACGGCGTGATTGACCGGCTCGATCCGGCGGAAGTGGAGCGCCTGGTCAAGGATCTCGGATTCGGTCAGGTTGCGGCCGAACTTCATCGTGCCGGTCGCGCAGAACGTGCAGGTGAGGGGACAGCCCGACTGGCTGGAGAGGCACAGCGAGCGGCGACCATCGCGGTAACGCATCAGGACAGCTTCGACCGGACGGCCGTCGCTCGTCCTGAAGAGTGCCTTCTCGGTGCCGTCGACCGATCTTGCCGAGGCATCAAGCCCCAGGGTGGAGACCGGCAGGCGTTCGGCCAGCTGTTCCCTGAGACCGGCCGGGAGGTTCGTCATCTCGTTCAACGAACCCGCCCCGCGGGCCAGCCATTCCCAGACCTGACTGGAACGGTAGGCGGGCTGGCCGAGCTCGGCCATCGTTTCTTCGAGCAGCTTCAGGTCCACCACTGCAGTGTCGCAGGCAGACCGGTATCGGACCCGGGCCGGTGAGACCGGTATCGGACCCGGGCCGGTGAGCCCGGTCTATGAAACCGGAGGCTTGCGAAGCCAATCGCGGATTTCCGCGCCTTGGGCATCCTCCGCCGGAGGCGGCAGGCGGGTTTCCGCCGGTGTACGGTCGAGATGAATCGGCGACGCAGGGGTTCGGATGCCTTCAATCTCGTCGACCGGAGCGAGACCAAGAGCTTCCGCCAGCTCGAACCCGCGGTCGATCGTGTTGACCGGCCCGGCGGGCACTCCCGCCTCATGCAGCCCCCGGACCCAATCCTCGACCGATCGCAGCGCGATCGGCCGGCTCAGCTCGGCCTCAAGCTCCGCCCGGTTCTGAACCCGGTCGTGATTGTCCAGGTAGCGCGGGTCATCGGCCAGATCCGGCTCGCCGATCACTTCACAAAGGTCGCGAAACTGGCGGTCGTTACCAACGCAGATCATCACCGGCCCGTCCGCCGCATCAAAGGTCGTGAAGGGCTCAATGCTGGGATGGACATTGCCCAGCCGGACGGGCAGGACACCGGTGTTGAGCCATGCCGCGGCCTGATTTTCCAGGGCGGCCAGAGCCGAACTGAGCAGATCACATTCCACCCTCTGGCCGTGACCGGACTTCTCCCGCTCCCGCAACGCGATCAGGGTGCCGATCGTCGCGTTCAGTCCGGCGATAACGTCGACCAGGGCTACACCCACCTTGCTCGCTTCGCCATCCGGTGGCCCGGTGATCGACATCATGCCGCTCATCGCCTGCACCAGGGGGTCATAGCCGGGCAACCCGGCCCCCGCCTTCGAGCCGAAGCCGCTGATCGAGCAATAGACCAGACCGGGGTTTGCTGCCGACATTTCCTCATAGCCCAGCTCGAGCCGTTCCATCGTGCCGGGGCGGAAATTCTCGACCAGCACATCCGCGCGCCGCACCAGCTCACGGGCCAGGTCACGATCTTCCGGCGTCTTCAAGTCAAGTTCCACCGACCGTTTGTTCCGGTTCACCGCGAGGAAGAAGGTCGCCCGCCCTTCGCTGTCAACCGGTGGCGACCACGCCCGGGTGTCGTCCCCGCCCGGAGGTTCCACCTTGACCACGTCGGCCCCGAAATCCGCAAGGGTCATGGAGACCAGCGGCCCGGCCAGGACGCGGCTGAAATCGGCAACGAGCAACCCATCCAGAGCGGTCATGCAGGGATCACTGCTCCCGGGGGGCACGAAGCCATCGGCGGATCTCTTCCCCCTGCTCGTCCAGCTCCGGTGGCGGCAGCCGCGTTTCTACCGGGCTCGCCGAAAGGCTGATCGGTGATGCGGTGGTGCGCATGCCTTCGATTTCCGTTACCGGATCGAGGTCCAGCGATTCGGCCAGGCGAAACCCGCTGCCGATGTCGTTCACGGCACCGGCAGGAACGCCGGCATCATTGAGGGCCTCCGACCAGTACTCGACCGAATCCAGCTTCAGCCTTGTTTCGAGCTCGTCCCGCAATCTGTCCCGGTTCTCAACCCGGTCGAGATTGCTTTGATAGCGGGCATCGTCGGCCAGGCCCGGAGCGCCGATCGTGACCGCGAGCTGCCGGAACTGGCGGTCGTTGCCGGCGCAGATCATGATCGGTGCGGTAGCAGTCGCGTAGGTCGAAAACGGCTCTATGCTCGGATGTACATTGCCCAGCCGGCCGGGGGAGTCTCCGGTGTTGAGAAAAGCCGAACTCTGGTTGGCGAGAGCCGCCAGGGCGGTTGACAGCAGGTTCACCTCGACCCGCTGGCCTTCACGCTTCGTCTTCCGGTCGTGCAGGGCGGCGAGGATCCCGGTGGCCGCGTTCAGTCCGGCAATCACATCAACCAGCGCCACGCCCACCTTGCTGGCTTCGCCATCCGGCGGCCCGGTGATCGACATCATCCCGCTGAGAGCCTGGATCAACGGGTCATAGCCGGGCATTGCCGCTCCCGGGCCTTCACCGAACCCGGTGATTGAGCAGTACACCAAGGTTGAGTGGGCGGCATGGACAGTCTCCCAGTCAAGGCCGAAGCGAGCCATCGTCCCGGGCCGGAAGTTCTCGATCAGCACATCGGCCCGCATCGCCAGCTCAAAGGCAAGCGCGCGGTCACCCTCATCCTTGAGATCCAGCGCCACCGAGCGCTTGTTGCGGTTCGCGGTCAGGAAATAGGTGGAGCGTCCCTCCCCGTCCACCGGTGGCAGCCAGGTTCGGGTCTCATCCCCGGCGGGTGGTTCCACCTTGATCACATTCGCTCCCAGGTCGGCGAGGGTCATGGCGGCCAGGGGACCGGCCAGGACCCGGCTGAAGTCAGCAACGATGATGCCCGACAATGCGCTCATAGCTGCATGGTGACGGATGTCCCTGACCCGGACATTCAGGTCCGGATCAGGCCAGGTCGGGGAGATGCCTGTTGATGTGGTCGTCGAGGGTAGATCGCACCCAGCGACGGGTCCCGGGATCTGCCATGCGGTAGCGGCCCAGCAGCATCTTCTGGTCATCGAGTGGCAGGCCGGCGATTTCCCAGGAGACCGCCAGCCGCTCGAAGATCAGCTCGGTCCTGCGTTGCCAGACATCATCGACCGAATAGGCCTGGTTGGAGATCTCCTCACCGATCTTCTCGATCGTTGCGGCACTCAGGTTGTCCCGCAGGACGAGGACGTTACCGTCGGTGTCGGTGTAACTCGAAGTCGGGGCCTTCACCCGTCCGGGCCGCTTGCGCGGTCTGCGTTTCCTGGCCATTTGCAAAGCATGTCAAGACAGCAGAAGGGCCGCCCGGAGGCGGCCCCTTGCCGTTCACTCAGCCTGAGGCCGTCAGGCCCCGGGCTGTCAGCCTCCGTTGCCGGCCGGCACGTACTCACGGCTGGGCTGGCCGCGCAGAGCGGTCGGCGGGGGCAGCGGGGTGCCCTCGGCGGTCTGGCCGGGAATCACCGGCAGGACCAGCTTCGACGGGATAGCCCCGCCGAGACCGACCGTGTTGGTCGTGTTTCCATTCTCGATCGTGTCGAAGTTCCAGATAGTCCGGTCACCGCCCGGAGCCTGGATGTTCAGGCGGATCTTCGATCCGGCCCGGAACACATGCGCAACCGGGTAGACCTGAACCCGGACCAGGTTGAACTTGCCCTTCTTGAGCGGAGCTCCGTCCTGCTTCAGCCAGGTCTGGACCGGGTCATTCGCGGTTGATGCCTTCTTGTCGAGGGCCCGGTGCGTGGCCCGCAGCCAGCCGTTCTGGACGTAGGTCTCCTTACCGTCGGGACGGACCTCGGTCAGGGTGACCTGAAGGTCGGTATTCACCTTGCTTGACTTCAGATACAGGTCAACGCTGGACGGCCCGGCGATGAACGTGTCCTTGGCCAGGGCCGGAGTGACGAAACCGAGGCCCTTGCCGTCAACCAGCGGCTCCCACTGGTAGGGCGGCTGAGCCAGCCAGGAGTCACCCTGGGCATTGGCGCCGAGGGTACGGGCCGGACGGGCCGACGGGTCGGAAACGTAACTGGCAGTTGCCTGGCCCGAAGGCTTGGCCGAACCAAGCGCTCCGTTCTTGCCGAGGTAATAGGTCGTGGCCTTGGCCGACTTGATCGGCCAAGTGGAGAAATCGGCCTCCCAGGCGGCACCGATCGCGCCCGGATCACCGGGGATCGCGGCGCCGTTGTCCATCAGGATCCGGATCCGCGGGTCCTGCTTGAACTGCGCCTTGGCCGCGGCGACGTTGGCCGGGGTGTTCGCCATGGCGGCAAACCGGGTCTGCTGGATCGGCAAGGCACCCGCGGCCGCGATCTCGTTGTAGAGAGCGGAGCTCGCACCCAGCACGATGGGTGAGATCTTCGGGATCCGCCCATCGCCGACGAACAGGTTCATGAACTCCGCCCAGCGGGTGATGGTGCTCGGGCCGAGCGAATCGACGTGGACCCCGTTCTGCATTGAGACCCAGACGTTCTTGTTGCCCTTCGGCAGGTTCTTCACAGCCTCCGGCCAGTGACCGCCGGTCTGCTCGTCCTGGAAGGCCCCGACCCAGAAGATCGGAACGTTGATGTCCTTGACCCAGGCGCCTGGTGAGCGCTTGGCGAACAGGGACGGAGTCCGGTACGGGTTCTTTTCGATTTCCTTGTTGTAATCCCGGGTCTGCAGACGCATCCTCTGGTTCTTGAGGCAGTGCTGCTTCTGCTCCTCACGAAGCACCGGGTCGCCCACCAGGGGGTCACCCGTGGTGGTCATGGTCCGGGCCCAGGGCTGGCCACCGGCCGGCGCTGGCTGGGCATCATCGGCCCGCTCGTTGATCCAGCTGAAGGCGAAGCCGTTGTTGAAAATCCCGCCCGGGAAGCCGGTGCCGTAGTAGACATCGTCGGTCACCGAGAGGGGTGAAACGGCGGCCAGGTGGGGCGGCTTGGTGCCGGCGGTGAAGAGCTGTGAAATCCCCGAGAAGGAGATCCCGCCCATGCCGACCTTGCCCTGTACCCAGTCCTGCGCGGCCACGGCCTCGACGGCGTCGTAACCGTCGTAGGTGGTCGGCCAGCCGAAGAGGTCGAAGGCCCCGCCGGAACAGCCGGAACCCCGCATCTGCACGCTGACGGTGGCAAAGTCCAGCAGCGGGCCGATCACCGATCCGACCGCGGTCGAAGTGGCCGGGGTCAGCGGATCCGGGGGTGGCGGGTTGCCACTGAGACCGGCAAGGATGGATGTGAGCAGGTCATGTGGGGCAGCGGTCTGGTAGCCCGAGTATTCGAGGAAAGTCGGGAAGGGACCGTCGGCCATCGTCTTGCCCATCGGCAGGCGCACGGTCATCGCGATTTCCGTGCCGTCCCGCATGGTGACGTAATTGAGACCGGCCTTGAGATCAATCTGGTTGTAGAAAGACTGGGGCGGATTGGCTCCGGGCTTCAGGACCTTGAATTTCCTGGTGCCCTGGGCGCCCTTGCCCTTCGGGGTGCGAACCGTGAACGTCGCCCCGGGCTTCACGTCATAGAAGATCTTCGAGCCGTAGCTGTCGGCATTGCCGGTGCGAACGATCCTGTTGTTGGCGTTCACCAGCAGCAGCTTGGTGCCTGGCTTGGCGTTCTTCACATAGGCGTCGCCGACACTTCCCCGGGCGGTGTACTTCGCCTTGGAAGTGATTTTCGGTGCGGCCTTGAGCTTCTTCGGCTTGGCGCTGGCGCCAGTCGCAAGAGAACCTGCGAGGAGAAGCCCCGCGAAGATTGTGGCCAGAGCGGCCAGATACACCCGAATGCTGCTGCGCATGCTGCTGTTCCTCCATCCCTAATTTTTCTGAGTCTGTGAGCACATCCCTGGCTCCAGTGGAAGTCCATCTTCCACTCCCTGCGGAAGTAACTATAAGGGAAAAACCGGATCCGTGAACGTCACGGTTTCTCGGAGGCGGATCTGGCGCCCGGCAGTCCGGCATTCCCAAGCCCGCCGGGGCCGTGTTCGCTCACATGGTCTCCGCCATCAGGGCGGCCTGACCGCCGAGGTGGCTGCGGCCAGGGTCGCTTTCAAGATCGAGCGACGGTCCGAGCGGGATGATCCGGGTCGGGTTGATGTTCGGATGGGTGTAGTAGTAATGCCGCTTGATCTGATCCATGCGAACCGTCTCGGCAATACCGGGCTGCTGGTAAAGGTCCCTGAGATACCCGGAGAGGTTCTGGTAGTCGGCGATCCGTCGCAGGTTGCATTTGAAATGGCCGACGTAGACCGCGTCGAAGCGGACCAGGGTGACGAAAAGCCGCCAGTCGGTTTCAACCGGCTCCCCACCGAAAAGGAAGCGCTGCCGGGAAAGCCTTTCGTCGAGCTCGTCAAGGGTTGAGAAAAGTGAGTTGAAAGCCTCCTCATAGGCTTCCTGGCTGGTCGCGAACCCGGCCCGGTAGACGCCGTTGTTGACGTTGTCGTAGATCGTCTGGTCGAGCCGGTCGATCCCGTCCCGGAGCGGCTCCGGATACAGGTCGAGCCCCGGGTTGGTGGCGAACTGGTTGAACTCGGAGTTCAACATGCGGATGATCTCGCTGCTTTCGTTGTTCACCGCGCGGTTGGTTTCCTTGTCCCAAAGCACCGGGACTGTGACCCGGTCACTGAAATCCGGGTCGGTCTTCAGGTAGGCCTCGGACAGGTACTCGCTGCCGTTGACCGGGTCCGGCTCGTTGTCGAAGAACCGCCAGCCACGATCATCGCGGACCGGGTCCACAGCGGTCATCGAGATCGCCTCCTCGAGCCCTTTCAACTTGCGGTAGATGATCGCCCTCGAAGCCCAGGGACAGGCGTAACAGACATACAGGTGGTAGCGGCCGGCTTCGGCCGGAAAATCGGTTGAGCCGTCGGCCCGGACCCAGTTCCTGAAGGCACTGGACTGGCGGACAAATGCGCCCTTCTGGTCGGTTTCCTTCTGAAACTGCGGGGTGCTCAACTCGGGGCCTCGATTCTTGGTTTGAAATTTCGCCAGCCTGACTTCCGTCAGATCGTAGTGAGTGGCAAACCCCGGCCGGTCGGGAGCCGGTCCGGGAGCCCGGCGGGAGGAACCTGATCAGGGAAGAGCGGCCAGGTCACGAGGCAGGTGGCGTTCATCTTCCGGCTCGCGGGTGGCTGACTTCGGCAGACGCCCTTATAGTGTGGGCGCAGCCGGATCTGATCCGGTGAGAAAGGACACGATTCCTGTCGGGAGCAGGAATGCTGTCGCTGTCGGAAACAAGGGAGATAGCTTGACTCACATGCCACAACTCAGTCGCTCGAAGGTTCGATTCACCGGCCTGCTCCTGGCCGGCCTCATCGTGGTTGCCCTGGCCGTGTTCCCTGCTCTTTCTCATGCCGGCGAGAAGCCGTTCCGGATCGACTTTGACCAGAGCCAGATGCAGATCGGACAACTCGACGGACTGCCCCTTGACCAGGTCGCCTCGACCGGTTCCGTCGAAGGCACGATCGACGACGACGGCAACGTCACCATCCCCAAGGGGGGATTCAAGCTGCCCGAGGTCGGGATCACCGACCCGATCAAGGTCAAGGCTTTCATGGGTATCGAAAGCGCCGCAACCGGGACCTTCAACGCCGGGACAGGTGAGCTCATCCTCAACGCCAAGGCGGGCATCTGGGTTTCGGTGAATCTGCCGGAGCTGCTCGGCCTGCTGGAAGGGATGGGGGTCGACCTGACCGATCAGCTGGGGCCGCTCGGCGGGATGGTCGGTTCGATTGGTGACCTCACCTGTGGCTTTTCGCCGATGGACGTGACCTTCACCACCGGTGAGACCTCCCTCGGTTCGGGCAGCCCGTTCACCGACGGGCCCGAAGGTGCCGGGGCGCTCACCGCGGAATGGTCGAAGCTCGGTCCCTTCGCGGGCCGGACAAGGATCCTCGTGTTCGATGTCTGCCAGATGATCAAGTCCTACGCCCCGCAACTGATCGAAGGGGGCCTTGGCGGGGTCCTGCCGGAAGGGACCGACCTCGGCGGGCTCGACTTTCAGGCCATACTCGAAAACCTTGACAACGTTGACCTCGGCCCGAGCTCCCTGACCCTGGTCCGCAGTGAGGAAGCCGCCATTCTCGGGGCGGGCCCCAGCCTCAAACTGGACGTGATGAAGAAGACAAAGCGGGTCCGGGCGGGCCGGAAGGCCGAGCTCACCGTCCAGGTCCGAAACACCGGGCGGGTCCCGGCGACCGGCGTGAAGCTCTGCCTGAAGTCGGCTGCGGTCAAGGTGGTCAACGGCAGGAATTGCCGCGACCTCGGCAAGGTCATGGCCGGAGCAACGCAGACCCGGCGTTTCAAGGTGAAGGTACCCGCCGGAAAGAAGCGGAACCTCAAGGTGAAATTCACCGTGCGGGCGGACAACTCGAAAGAGACCGCGGCCGGCCATCAGACCCTGATCCGCCGCTGAACCTGTCGGCCCGCTGAGCGCGGGCGTGGGTTTTCCGAAATGCCGTGCCGGGAGGTTCCGGTGTCAGGGGGCGCTGTTCTCGACGCCGACGCCCCGCGAGAGGTCATCCATGCTGTCCTCGGGAAGCTTGGTGATCTTGCGGCCCGGAATCGACTTGTCTTCAAGGTTGCTCTTGTCGGGGAGCAGGAGCGGCGTCATCGGCACCTGGGTGATTGCCGGCTCCGGTTCCATCGCGTCGAGGCCCGCGTCGAGATCGGCCTCGGTCACCGAGAGCGGTACCGGGACGGCGCGATAGGCCGGCACCTGCAGGCCGAGCCGGAAAGCCCGCTGCCCGTCGAAAGTGAAGCCGGTGACCCAGGGATTGGCTCCCCATGCCACCACCCAGCCGTTGCCCATCCGGCGGAACGAGCCGCAGCAATGGCTTGACTTGGCGACATCGGTGTCCTGGAAGGAATCGACATAGGTGGCCGTCCGGTCCTTGAGGTTGATCCGGTACTGCAGGGCCCGGGGGGACCGGCCCTTCACATGCACACCGTTGTCGTGAACGGTCAGGATGTCACCAACCATCCGGGCGTCGTGGTTACCCGAAATCGGGTAACCCTTGTAGGGGTCGTCGCCTTCCACCTTCAATGACTTCGGGGTTTCGACACCGCCGAACTTCCAGAGGACCTCGCCGGTTTTCCGGCTGATGCCCCAGACCGAATCCGTGTGCCGGGTCGAAATCACATACTGGTCGCCCCACGGCTCAATCGAGTTGAGGTGGAACTGGTCGTACCGGATCCGGCCGTTCTCGTCGAAGTGGGGGTTTCTCCAGGCACGTTCCCACCAGCGCTGCGGGGTTTCCTCCAGGGAAACGTGGTCTTTTGAATTCCACGACCAGACAACCTTCCCGTCCGGGGTCTGCTCCTGGAAGGCCCCGTCAAGCAAACCGCGATCGGCCCGGCCCCCGACCGGCCGCAGGTCAACCCCGTAGCGCGGGTCATAGCTCATCACGAGGGCGTTGCCGTTGGGCAGGAGGACGTATTCATGACCGTCGGATGGCGCTCCCTTGAAACGAACCAGCCGGACCAGACTGCCATCGAGGTTGCGGATCTCGGTTGCGGTCCGGGCGTCCTGGCCGAAACCGTCACCGAAGCCACGGGGAATCTGGACGGTCTTGTCAGCGAGAACCTGGCCGCCAAGAGAGTTGGTCGGAATCGAATACCACCAGCGCGGAGTGCCGTCCTGGTCAAAGACAATCATCCAGGCCTTGCCGATCTGGCCCGGCTTGAGATACGAGGTGACCATGAACATCCCCTTCGGCGGCTTGCGGAAGCGCTTGTAGCGCCACTCGGGGAAGTCGGATGGCAGGCACCGGACTTCGTACTTCTCGGCCTTCCCGCCTTCCGGCATGATCCTGACTTCGAAATCCTGCCCGGGCAGGGGCCGGGCCTCGGCGGCATACCGGCCGGCCATCGCCGGATTCGCCCATACCTTGACCTTCACGTCGGGCTCGGAACGGACCTGCACGTTGACCCGGGCCGGCACACAGCGGGTTACGTAGTAATGGCGCTCGGGGTTGAACTCGGGCCACATCGAAGCGGTGCTGAACTGGGCGTCGTACTTGTTGCCGGGCGAGCCACCGCCGTGGTCGCTGCCGACCACCGGGGCGAGGGCGTTGAGATCCTTCTCCCCGGAGCCCTTCGATGCCTGGCTGTTGTTCTTGTCAATCCGGTACTGGCGATAGGCGAGTGCGCCCGCGCCCAGGCCGACGAAAAGGGCAGCCAGGATCACCGCCAGCGAGAAAGGTGTGAATCGGATCTTGTTGTCGGAAGAATTCATGCCCGGGGCAGCCATCGGGTCCACTGCCCTTTCGGTCCGAAGCGAACTGCGCTGCGCCGCGCGTCGATCCGGCCGCGTCGGGCGCGACTCATTGAAGGAACCGGGAACTATAAGGCCAGCGCCCCCGGGTAGGGTGATCGGCCATGCCCTCAAACAGGCTCAAAGTCGGCGACACCCTGCGGGCCGCAGGAACCGCCTTCGACGCGAACCGCGGCGAAGTGATTCGGCTGACTTTGCTGTTCGCGGTCCTCAGCGCGGCTTCGGCGCTACTGGATATCGCCGGGCCGGCTGGCCTGGCGATCTCCTTCGGGGTCACGATCCTGCTCGGGGCTTCTTACAGCGGAATGGTCACCGCCCTGATCTGCCTGCCCGGCAGGTCCGAAGGGATCGGCGAACTCTGGACAGCGGTCAAGCCGGTGCTGGCCCGGCTGATCTGGGTCACACTGGTCACGGCGATCGCCCTGATTCTCGGCCTCGCGGCCTTCATCGTCCCCGGCCTTGTGATCGTCACCGTCTGGTCCGTGGCGGGCCAGACAGTGGTTGTCGAGCGAACGTCGGTCTTTGAGGCACTCGGCCGGAGCTTCGACCTGGTCAGAGACAACGGCTGGCGCGTGTTCGGTTATTTGCTGGTTCTCGGATTGATCAGTCTGCTGATGCTGGGCCTTTCGCTGCTGGTCTCGGCACCACTGGGGACCGGACTGCTTGCGAATCTGGTGGCGAGTTTTCTCAGCAATCTGCTGAGTACCCCGGTCCTCGCGATCGGGTCCGCGGTGCTCTATAGCCGCCTTGCCGAACTGAACCGTCAGGCCGCCCCGGATGACTCCGGGTCCGCCACCTGAGGGTCATCGGGGATCACTTCTTCCATCCGGCCGGGTGGGGAACCGATCAGAGCCACGACAAAGCAGGCCGCCATCACCCCGGCCATGCAGAGAAACACCGTCCGGCTGGATTCGGCGAAGGCACTCTGGACGGCGTGGTAGATCTGTTCGCCCTTCCCTCCCTGAGGGG
>JBGAOF010000050.1:0-250 GCA_044221915.1 Solirubrobacterales bacterium | reverse complement strand
TTTCGATATTGACCTTGTTGCGCAGGATGAGGATCGTGCCGAGAATCGCCATGCCGACGCTGGCCCCGTAGTTTCTGACCGTCTGCGTGACCCCGGTTGCTTCACCGTAGCTGGTGTTCGGTGCCCGGTTGACAGCGTCCGTGGCCACCGGTCCGAGCAAGAGGCCGAACCCGACCCCGGTCAGCACGATGAACGGCCATTGGGCGTTCGCGCCGCCGTCGAGATCGGTGAGTTTCAAGGCCCAGAGGAC
>JBGAOF010000004.1:0-24807 GCA_044221915.1 Solirubrobacterales bacterium | reverse complement strand
CATGCATATGAAGCGGCCCGATGACAACCGCGAGGCCGAAGGCCGCAGAAGGGGCGGCGAGCATCAGCACCCCGTAGGGGACATCGGATCGCCTAATCCGCCGCCAGGCTTCGGAAAGGGGCTGGGATTTCACATCGGAGCCGCCGGGAATCGTCAAGGCGAGGAGGACAAGGAACCCCGCGGCAATCAGCACGGTGCTGAAAACCGGCCCGGTTCCGATTGCGTGGGCGATCGCGCCGAGTGGTGCCCCGAGCAGCTCCCCGACCACGGCGGCAGCGATCACGATGCCGAGCATTTCGCCCCGGCGGTCCACGGGCGCGGAAATCACCACCCAGGAAATCGAGCCGGCCCACATCAGGGCTCCGGCCCCGCCCTGAATGAACCGCAGCAGGTCGAGCAGAACGATGTTCTCGGCGAAGCCGAAAAGTGGCGAGCAGACACCGATCCCGACCAGACCGGAAATCACGGTCCGCCGGGCACCGATCCGGGCGACCAGCCAGCCAGCCGGGATCGCAAACACGAAAGCCCCCGCCGCAAAGCTTCCGGCCAGCACCCCGGCCGCTCCGTCGGAAAGATGGTGATCGGCCTGATATTCGGGCAGCAACGGGGTCAGCACCGAGAAAAAGGTCACATCGAGAAAGACCACCGCGCTGGCGAGGAAGAGCAGACGACGCACGCACCTATCCTGACAGGCGCAACCGGGCCGGTATCCGGTCGTCTTCATCCTTCCCGGGTGACAGGCGCAACCGGGCCGGTATCCGGTCGTCTTCATCCTTCCCGGGTGAAGGCCGGAAGGCAATCCATGGGATAGTGCGGACCATGAGCGACCATCTGGAGACCGAAGACGAGATCCGCGAGGAGATGGAAGAGCTCGGGGTCAGCAATGACGCCGGGGGCTCCCCCGATGTCCTGATGTCGGGGCCGGTGATCCAGGTGACCGTGATCATCCTGGTCCTCCTGCTGGTCGCCGGCGCCCTTCTTCTCGTCTTCTGAACTGCAAACCCGGTTGGCTTGCGGCCTGTCAGAATCGACGGGCGAACCACCGCCACGGAGGGGTGGCAGAGCGGTTGAATGCACTGGTCTTGAAAACCAGCATGCGTCTTACGGCGTATCGAGGGTTCGAATCCCTCCCCCTCCGCTGAAGGCCCGACCTTCCCCTGAACGGCGTGGTCGTGACGTGTTGCTGACCGGATTGGTCACCGGCGCGTCACCAGGTAGCGTGAGGTGACCGGATTGGTCACCGGCGTGGTCGTGACGTGTTGCTGACCGGATTGGTCACCGGCGCGTCACCAGGTGGCGTGAGGTGGCGTGAAGTGGCGTCACGTCGCGTGAAGTGGCGGGTTACCGGTTCCGGGGGCCGTGGGTGTAGTACATCACCATCGCCACGAAGACCAGGGCGCCGACGACGTTACCAATGGTGACCGTGATCTCGTTCCACTGCCACCAGTCCCCGATTGTCAAGGTGTCCCCGAAGAGGATGCCGGCGGGAATCACGAACATGTTGACCACCGAATGTTCGAAGCCCATCGCGAAGAAGGCGAAGATTGGCAGCCACATGCCGAAGATCTTTCCCGGCACACTGGTCGAAACAAGCGCCATAACCGTGCCGGTCGCGACCATCCAGTTGCAGAGCACTGCCTTGACGAAAGCGGTCGCCACGCCCGCGGCAGTGCCAACATCCGAATAGGCGAGGGTTTTCGCTTCCGCCTTTTCCACGAGCAGTTCGGCCAGCGGGCCGCCATCAACCTGGCCGAACTCGGTCAAGGTCAGATAGAGCAGGACCGCCAGGCAGATCGATCCGATCAGGTTGCCGACGAACACCCAGCCCCAGTTGCGGGCAAGCTGCAAGCCGGTGACCCGGCCGTCGAACAGAGCGGTGGGCACCAGGGCGAAATTGCCGGTCACCAGCTCGAAACCCAGCAGCACCAGAAGCACGAAGCCGAACGGGAAGAGCAGCGCACCAACCCACAGGGGAGAACCCTCGGCTACAGCGCTCAGCGCAACGGCCGTCGCCAGAGCGAGGATCATGCCCGACATGAACCCGCGGATCAGAAGGTCGCGGATCGCCAGCCCGGCCTTCTTGGTGCCGGCGGCAGCCATCAACTCGACGACCTGATCCGGGGCTACGTAATCCTTGACAGCTTCCGGTCCCTCTCCCATTGGTTCCTCGATTCACTTTCAGGCCACCTCAGACGGTGACAGCTCAGCTCCGGAGTTACCCCGGCTGCTCATCGGGTGATTCCCCGGGGCAGCCGGGCGTGAGCATAACCCAGATCCGGCTGGAGGTCCAACCAGTTGCCGAAAGATGGACGGGGACGAGCTGCGCAGCGGGGCTTTTCTCAGGCCCCGATGATCAGTCCCGCACCAAGGCCGACCATCACGACCGCGATCAGGCCGTCGAGGATTCGCCAGGCAGCGGGGCGGGCAAAGAGGGGCCTGAGCAGCCGGGACCCGTAGCCGAGCAGGAAAAACCAGGTGAAGGAAGCGCTGGCTGCGCCGAGGGCCCACCACCAGCGATCCGTTTCTCCCTGCTGGTTGGCAACCGAGCCGAGCAGCATCACCGTGTCCAGATAGACATGGGGGTTGAGCCAGGTCAGCGCCAAAGTGGTGAGGATGATCGCCTTCATCGAGGCGGCGGCCGGGTTTTCGTCGAGATTCATCCCGACCGGCCGCGCTGCCCGCCGCCCGGCCATGACCCCGTAGGAGACAAGAAAGGCCGCACCCAGATACCGGACCAGGTCAAGCGCGACAGGGGCCGTCTTGATCACCGCACCGATCCCCGCCACCCCGCTGGCAATGAGGATCGCATCCGAAATCGCGCAGATCAGGATCACCGTCACCAGGATCCGCCCGCGGCCTTCCACCCCGAGCCTCAGCACATAGGCGTTCTGGGCGCCGATCGCGGCAATCAGGGTGAGGCTGGCGACGAAGCCGAGGAGCATGAGCTGGAGCAGGGGAGCGTGCATTTCGTGAGCAATACTCGGGCTTGCGTCGGCTGTAGTCAAACTAAAGTTTCTAAGGTAGATTTAGATCTACTAATGAGCGTTTTCAGAACCGAGCACCTTGAAACCCTGGTGGTGCTGGTCGAGGAGGGCACATTCGATGCCGCGGCCCGCCGCCTCTCCGTCACCCCTTCCGCGGTCTCACAGCGGGTGAAGGCGATGGAGAAGATCGCCGGGCAGGTGCTGGTCCAGCGCAGCAATCCGGTTGAACCGACCGCAGCAGGGGACGTCGCCCTTCGCTATGGCCGGCAGATGCGGCTGCTCGAGGACGAAGCAGCCCGGGCGCTCGCCCGCGAGGATGGCGGAGCCGTGACCGTTCCGCTGGCTATCAACGCCGACAGCCTCGGGACCTGGTTCATGGAGTCACTGGCCCGGGTGGCCGCGCCGGGGGTCGCATTCGAGGTCTTCCGGGAAGACCAGGAACACACCACTTCGCTGCTTCGGGCCGGCCGGGTGATGGCGGCGGTGACTTCAACCGCCGAGGCAGTCCAGGGATGCCGTTCCGAGTGGCTTGGCGACATGACCTACCGGGCGGTCTGTTCCCCCGGCTTCCTGGCCGACAATCTCGGCGGCAAGGTGACCCCGGACCGGCTCGGCCAGGTGCCGGTCATTGATTTCGACCGCAGGGACGAGATGCAGAACCGCTTCTTTCTCAGCCTCGCCGGCCGGTCCCTGCGGGCACCCCGCCATTACATCCCAACCTCGACCGATTACGGTCGTGCGATCACCCTCGGGATGGGCTGGGGACTGCTGCCGGAGCAGCAATGCCGGGTTGAACTTGAGCGCGGGGAACTGGTCGACATCGCCCCCGACGCGGCGATCGAGATGCCGCTCTACTGGCAGCGCTGGACCCTGGACTCGCCGTTGCTCGATGAGCTCAGCGCGGCGGTCCGGCTGGTCGCCGGCCGGGAGATGGGCCAGGGTCCTCCCCGCCGGTGAACTTGAACCTGATGCGCGTCAACTATATGCTCCGGCAATGGCTTCGCTGCGCTCGCGCCTCTCCCTGGCCCTGATCGAACGCAAACTCCCCGGAATCGCCGCCGCCGACCCGGTCGCCGAACTCGGCGCCGGCCTCCATGTGCTGATCGTCGGCTCCGGTTCGCCGATACCCGATGAAGATCGCGGAAACCCCTGTGTCGCCGTGATCGCGGACGGCCGGGTCTATCTGGTCGACGCGGGGGAAGGCTCCTCGGAACGCCTCAGCCGAATGGGGGTAGACGCGGGACGGATCGAACAGGTGCTGCTCACCCATTTTCACTCCGACCACATCGGCGGACTCGGCTCCGTGAACCTGCAGCGCTGGGTGGCCGACCGCAGCGACACGGCCCTGCGAGTGACCGGGCCGCCCGGGACCGGACAGGTTGTCGAAGGCTTCAATCAGGCCTACGAAGCGGACCGCGGCTACCGCAGGGCCCATCACGGCGACCGGATCGCCGATCCTGCATGCGGACCGATGATTCCCGGGGAGTTTGACCTCCCGGCCGAGGGCGAGCGAGCGACGGTGCTCACGGCCGGCGACCTGGTCGTGAGCGCCTTCGAGGTTGACCATTCCCCGGTCGCACCCGTGGTCGGCTTCCGCTTCGACTACCGGGGCCGAAGTGCCGTGATCAGCGCCGACACCGTCTATTCCGAAAATCTGGTTGAAGCGGCCCGCGCTACCGACCTGCTGGTCCACGACGCGCTCTCGGTTGACTTGCTGATGATGGTTGCTGAAGCGTCGGCCAAAGCCGGTCTCGACGCGAGAGCGAAGATTCTCGCCGACGTGACCGACTACCACGCAACCGCTGCCGACGCCGCCGACGCCGCCAGCGAAGCGGGGGCGCGGGCGCTCGTCCTGACCCACATCGTGCCGCCCCTGCCGCTGAAAGGACTCGAGGAGGTGTTCCTCGCCGATGCCCCGGAGCGATTTGGCGGACCGCTCTGGCTGGCCCGGGACGGTGATCTCCTCAGCCTCCCGCCGGAGGGCGGACTGAAACGATCAAACCTCGCCGGCCGACGCCGCTGAACCAGACCGCCGGGAGCGGTGGCGGCTAGAGTTGCGGCATGCGCCGCCTTTCGGGAGTTCGCCTCGTCCTCGTTTCCCTGCTCGGACTGTCTGTCCTGGTCCTTTCGGCAAGTCCGGCATCGGCAGTCCGGCCCGACTCCAGCGCCGTGCTTTCCCCGGTTGCCTTCCAGGTACTGAACCGGCCTTCCCCGGTGATGGGGGCGGATAACCGGACCCACATGGTCTACGAGATCCAGGCTGTGAACCAGTCCGCGCTTGGTGTCGAGATCCGCAAGATCGCCCCGAGGGCCCAGGGCAACCGGCTCGGCCAGCCACTGACAGGCACCCGCCTGGCCGCGCGGACCGCGAGCTGTCAGTCACGCAATCAGCCTGGCCTGGCCGGATGCGGAGAACCCTCCCGAGGTGATCCGCCAGACTTTCCTCGGGGTTTCGACAAGGGTCTCCCGCCAGCGGCCGGTGGTACTTTCGGCCCCGTTGCGAGGACCGAAATGGGTGGCCGCCAACGGCTGCTGCAGTTTGAATGCCCATCGCGGTGCCACCCTCGCGATCGACGGAACGATCCGGGTGCCGGAGCGGTTCGCGATCGATTTTGTCCAGCTCAACGACCAGGACCGTCTCTTCAACGGGCTGATCGATGATTTGTTCAGCTACGGCTTCTACCGGGCCCCGGTTTATGCGGCGGCGCCCGGCCGCGTGGTCGCGGTCAGAAGAAACCTGCCTGAGCAGATTCCGGGTTCACTGCCGCCCGATGCCACCATCCAGATGGCCGGCGGCAATTATGTGGTGGTCGACATCGGCCACGGGCGATACGCCTTCTACGCACATCTGGCAACCAACAGCCTGCGGGTCCACCGCGGCCAGAAGATAAAGACCGGGCAGGTGCTGGGGCTGCTCGGCAACACCGGCAACACCGACGGCCCCCATCTCCACTTCCATGTGATGGACTCCCCCTCGCCGCTTCAGTCGAACGGACTCCCCTACGTCTTTCGTACCTTCCGCGGTCAGGGCTACCTGCGAAACGTCGCGGGAATCCAGGCGGGCGACCCGGCTGACATCAACCGGAGCCGGCTGCGTGGCCGCTACCGGAACGCCCTGCCGATGGAAGACCAGGTTGTGAGGTTCGGGCGATAGCGGCACCGGCCAGGAAACCGGCGGCGAGAAGGCCGGCGAAAAAGAAGGCCGGGTCTTCCGCGGCTGGTTCACCGGCGGTGCGGGTCTGCATGGTGTTCCTTGGGGTCTCCGCCCTTGCGATCGGAATACCGGCGTCCTTCGCCCCGGAGACCTTTTATACGGATTACCCGTTTTTCACGGCCCTGGTCCGGCTGCTTCCACCCTTCAACGAACACCTCATCACCGACATCGGCGGCTTGTACCTTGGCTTCGGGCTGATGTTCGTCTGGGCCGCCTTCAGGCCCTCAGCGCAGCTGGTGATCCCTCTCTGCTGGGCCTGGATCATCACCCAGGGCCTCCATTTCGCTTTTCACATCGAGAACCTGACCGGCTTCACCACCACCGATGCGGCCAGCCAGCAGATCGGCCTCGCCCTTTACGTGCTGGTCGCGATTGTGCCGATCGTGGTGCTGCGGGAAGCCTGAGCCGGACCTCAGTCCACGGGGACGATTGTGGTCGTGCTGCTCGAGGTGAAGAACTCGCGGGCGGCCCGTCCCTGCTCGCGCGGGCCGAAGGATGACTGGCCTTCACCGCCGAACGGCGCGTAGTAATCCACACCCGGGGTCGGCGCGTTGATCCGGCGCAGGCCGGTGGTCATTCTTGCCGCAACCCGGGCGGCACGACCAAGGTCCCGGCCGTGTACGGCCCCGACCAGCCCGAACCGGGTCGCGTTCGCCGCAGCGACCGCCGCTTCCTCGTCCGGTACCTCAAGCAGGGTAAGCAGAGGGCCGAAGGTCTCCTCCTGGTTCACTTCCGCGCCCGGGTCGTCCTGCCGCAGAAGTGCCGGCGCGACAAAGTACCCCTCGCCCGCCGGCGCCGGTGCGCTGGCCAGCTCCGTGGCCCCAGCCGCGAATGCCGCATCACGGGCGGCTTCGAATTCGCCGGCCGCCGTTTCGCTTATCAACGGTCCGACGGTGACACCGTCGGCGGCCGGATCACCAACCGAAAGGGCCGCGACCCGATCGACGAGTTTCGCGTCGAGGTCCGCCCGCACGGCGGCCAGGGCCACTACCCGCCGGGTCGCCGTACATTTTTGCCCGGCGAAACCCATTGCCCCGGAAACGATCGCGTCTGCCGCCGCATCAAGGTTGGCGTCATCGAGGACGATCGCGGCATTTTGCCCGCCCATCTCGGCCTGGGCCGGGGCGGCCCGCCGGGCCATCCGCTCTGCCACCTGGACACCAACCCCGGTCGATCCCGTGAAGGTGACGGCCGCGACCGTCTCGTCATCGAGCAGGGTGCCGGTCTCCGAACCGGAGAGCGGCAATACCTGAAGCACCGCTTCCGGCATCACCTCGGCGGCACATTCAGCCAGCAATCCGGCGGTCGCGATCGCGGGGGAGGCGGGCTTGACCAGGACTGTGTTGCCGTAGGCCAGCGCCGGCGCGGCTTTCCAGAGCGGGATCGCGAGGGGGAAGTTCCAGGGGCAGATCGCCATGACCAGTCCGAGCGGGTGGCGTTCCACCAGGACCTGCGTCCCGACGGTGGAACCGGGGACAACCTCCCCGACCGGGTCGAGCGGAATCTGTGCGTAGAACCTGAGGATCGCGAGCGCCCGGTCAACTTCCCCGGCCGCTTCGGGCCTGGGCTTGCCCACTTCTCGAACCATCAGGGCGGTGAACTTTTCCCGCCGGACCTCGATCGCGTCGGCCAGTGCGGTGAGTGAGCGCAGCCGCAACATCGGGTCCGCTGCCCAGGCGGCCTGGGCAGCAAGGCCGCCGGACGCAACGGCAGCAGCCTCGGCGCCACTCACCACAGCAGTCTCGGCGACCAGGTCGGAGGGATCGAACGGATTGACACTCTTGATGGTTGGCATTTCTTTCCTTTTTGGGCTATCTGTCCCGGCTCGGTCAGGCGGGCGGTTCGGCCGTCCCGGTGACCAGGTCTTCCCAGCCGAGGCTGAGTGAACTGCTGCGGCCTCCCTCTTGCTGAAGAAGCAGCGAGGCGGTGTGAACGAGATGCTGTTTCATGGCCGCGGCAGCCGCCTCCGCGTCACCCGATACCAAGGTCGCGAGGATCCCCTCGTGTTCATCAACGATGTCGTTGAGCGAACGGGTGATATCAACGGTGGACACCCCCCGGGTGAGGATCAGGTCACGCAGCGAATCCACGTATTCGGTCAGCCGCGAGTTTCCGGAAGCGGTGTTGATCAGCTCGTGAAAACGGCGGTCGTGCTGCATCAGAGTCGGCTCGTCGCCGTTTTCTGCAGCCTCGGCCATCGCGTCGAGCTCCTGCCTGAGCGCACCGAGGCCTTCGGCGTCGATCCGCTCGGCCGCCCGGTGGGTTGCCGGGACCTCGAGCAGGATCCGCAACACCAGGATCTCCTCAAGGTCGTGAACCGAAGTTTCGAGGATCCGCACTCCGCGGTTGCGCTCGAACTCGACCATGTCCGCCCCGGCCAGGTCAATCAGGGCTTCGCGAACCGGGGTCCGGGAAACCTTGAAGATGTCGGCCAGCGACTGAACCGAATGAAGCGAGCCCGGTTCCAGGGTGCCGTCAATAATTGCTTCCCGGATCGACTCGCGGACCTTGGCCGTGAGGCTCGACTCGGCCTTGATCTCCCTCAGGGATCCTTTTCCTTCGGCGTCCGTTCCGATTTTGGTCAAGGGCCGTCAGCCTCCAGTTCGGCCAGGTCCACCGCTCGTCCGGTCTCGGCCGAGCGGTATGCCGCCTCGACCAAGGCCACCGCCGAGCGCCCGGCGGCGATTCCGGCCTCGGGTTCACGGCCGGCCGCAAGGTCACTCAGCACCGCCTGGACGGAGGCGACCACGGAGTCGTCCCAATGGTCGATCACCGGGTCGTCCGACCATTCTCCGTCGAGGCGGGTTCGCAGCCGGATGTCGCCCTCCAGGTCACCCTCGAAGAATGCTTCGCAGCCGAGGATCTCGGCCATGCCCTTCGACGCCTGGATGTCAATCCGGTCGTCGAAAACTCCGTCGGGCCATCGCGCTGACCCGGCGAACCGGGCCGCCGAGATACTCGGCCATATAGATCCGGTGCACGCCGGCATCCATCAGCAGGCCACCCCCGACCTGGGCGGAATCCTCCCGCCAGCCGCCATATTTGCCACCCATCCAGAGCCGCTCGTAGATCGCACGGATCTCGCCGAGCCGACCGGAGTCGATCAGCTCTCGCAAGCGACGTGAAGGCTTGTAGTGGATCTGGTTGTGGGAGATCCCGACCCGCCGGCCGGCGGCAGCGGCCGCCGCGGCGATCCGGTCACAGCCGGCGAGGTCATCGGCCATCGGCTTTTCCAGGAGGACGTCACAGCCCTTCTCGAGGGCATCCACCGCGACGGGAACATGAAGGTGATGCGGCAGGCAGATATCAACCACCCCGGGCGAAACCTGGTCGATCATCTGGCTGATGTCCGTGAAAACCGGCACCTCGTCGCCGACCGACTCGGCGGCAAGTCCGGCGTCGAGCTCGCAGACCGCGGCCAGCTCCGCATCGGCGGACTCACGGATCGCCCGCAGGTGGATCTGGCCGATCTCGCCGAGGCCGCAGAGGGCAACCTTCATGAGGGCTCTCCGAGCAGGGCGGCAACCTGCCCCCGGGCGAGACGGGCCGCGGCGACCGGGTCGCTGGCCAGCACCTGCTCGTAGTAGCGGTAGGCCTCGAACTCGACCGACATCGGTCCCTGGTAACCGATCCTCTCAAGAGCCGCAAAGGTCTCCGGCCAGGGTACGTCGCCCTCCCCCAGCATGCAGAAGATGAAGTCCTCACCATCCATCCCGGGGCGACCGAAGGCATCCTTGAGGTGGAAGTGTTCGATCCGGTCGGCCCAGCGTTCGATCAGTTCGGGTATCGGGTCGCCGGTCATCACGAAATGGCTCGGGTCGAAGGTGACCGACACCGGTACCGAGTCGAGTACTCGCTGGGCGGTCTCGGCGTCATGGGCCAGGGTGCCCCAGCAGGGTTCGAAGCCGATCTTCACGTCCGCGGCATCCGCCCGGGCGGTGATTTGTTCCAGTGCTTTCAGGGCTGTTGTCCACGCTTCTTCGTCGTCGCGACTGACCGCGGCCGGTTCCCACAGGTTCGGTCCGGTCAGCACGTTGACGATCGGGATGCCGGCCGAGGAGGCCGCCTCGATCGCCTTGAACGTCTGCTCGACCGCGGTTTCACCCCCGGTGACCAGATCCATCTGGCAGGCCAGAGCCGAGGCTGGCGCAAGCAGGTCTTCAACGTGGGCCATCGTCCATTCGACCGAGTCGTATCCGGCGTCCAGGAGCGACTCGGAAACCTCGGCCGCCGGGCGGCTCTCGAAATCCAGCGCCGCGATGAAGCTGATTTCCCTGCTCACAGGGTGGCCTCGACGTCGTTCAGCGCCCGGGTGAAGAGTTCCAGCATTTCCATGGCTTCCTCTTCGGTGACGTTGACCGCCGGCTTGAACTTTGCGACGTTGCCATTGGCGCCGAAGACCGGGCCGGTCTTGCCGATCATCAGTCCGTGCTGAAGGCAGGCCGCCATCAGCTGGTCGGTCTCCTCGAAGGCGGGCTCCTTGGTCTGCTTGTCGCGGACCAGTTCAACCCCGATCATCAGGCCCTGTCCGCGGACGTCACCGATCAGCTTCGAGTTCTCCTTGAGCTTTTCAAGCTCGCCGAGCATCATGCTCCCGATCCGTTCCGAGTTGGCGGGCAGGTCGTCCCGGACCATGATCTCAACCATGGCCAGACCGGCCGCGCAGGCCATCGGGTTGCCGGCCTGGGTGAAGCCGTACTCCCAGGGCAGCAGTTCCGCGTACTCAGGGGTGGTGATCGTCGCCGAAAGCGGCAGCCCTCCGCCGAGCGCCTTGCCGAGAATGATCATCTCCGGCTCGATTCCGGCCCGTTCGCTCGCGTACATCGGCCCGCAACGGCAAAGCGAACCCTGAATCTCGTCGACGATCAGCGGGACATCATGGGCCTTGGCCATCTCGTGGACCCGGGCCAGATACCCGTCGGGGGCCGGGATCATGCCACCGTTGGCCTGGAAAGGTTCGACGATCACCCCGGCGGGGCCGTTCAGGTGACCCTTGTCAAGCGCCCATTCGACGTGGTCGGCGCAGGCGAGGTCACAGGTTTCGCGTTCCAGGTTGAGCGGGCAGCGGTAGCAGTTGTACTGCGGCACCCGCATCTGCCGCGGCAGGTAGCGGTCGAGGCCCTTGTTGGCTCCCTCGACCATGCCCGGGTTGACATAGGTCAGCCCGATCGTGGCGAAGGTGCGGCCGTGGAAGGCGGCGTCGAGACAGACGAAATCAGTCCCACCCGTCGTCCGCATCGCAAGGTGCATCGCCCCTTCCACGGCCGAGGCCCCGGAAAGTCCGTAAAGGACCTTGGAGAGAGCTCCGGGCGCCAGTTCAGCAAGCTTCTTGGCATATTCGGTCCGGGCTTCGCTTTCGAAGACCGGGGAGACGTAATCGATCTTTCCGAACTGATCCTCCATCGCCTGGCGGATCTCGGGGTGACGGAAGCCCAGGTTGAGGACCCATTCGGCCGAGATCGCATCGAGGTACTCGTTGCCGTCGGCATCCTTGACCCGGACCCCTTGACCGCTGACCAGGGCCATGTCGACATCGCCCATGCACTTGATCACATGGTCGTCGGACTCGTTCCTGAGCAGCTGGGCGGCTCCTCCGGGGTCTCTTTCGGGAGTGTCGTGATTCACCTTTACGCCTCCTTCTTGTCGGTGGGTCAGGGCAGGTAGGCCGGCTTGGGCAGGTCCCAGTGGCCGATGTTCACGCCTTCGGAGTCGGCCGGTTCTGGTGACAGGTCGAACTCGATCAGGCAGGGCCCGCCGGAGGCCATCGCCCGCTCGAAGGCCGGCCCGACCTCGCCGGGCTCGGAGACCTTCTCCGCGCCGCAGTTGTAGGCCTTGGCGATCGCGCAATAGTCGACCGGCATCAGCTGGTCGCCCTTGCGGGAACGGAATTCGGTGTGGAACCCGCGGTCCTCGCCGAACATGCCGCGCTGGAAGTCACGGATCGAGATCCAGCCGGTGTTGTTGAGACAGGCGATGATCACCGCGGCACCGGTTTCGGCGGCGACGGCGAGTTCCTGGATCGTCTGCTGGAGATCACCGTCACCGGCGAATCCGACCACCGGGACATCCGGCTTGGCCAGCTTGGCACCGATCGCGGCCGGCATCGTGTAGCCCATGGTCGAGTAACCACCGGGGCTGAGCCAGGTCCGCGGCTCGTAGGAGAGGAACTCCTGGAAGGCCTGGATCTGGGGGTGACCGGCCGAGGCGATCGCAACAGCCTCGCGGGGCAGCACTTCACGCGACTTGTGGAGCACCTGGCTGAGGGAGAGCTTGCCGGTCCAGCGTCCGGTGAGCATTTCCTTCCACTCGCGGCGCTTCTCGGCGATCTCGGCCCGGTATTCGGGGCGACTGATTCCTTCGGCTCCATTGTGGTCGACCAGCGCGTCGTAGAGGTCGTTGAGACCGGCCTTGGCGTCACAGACGGCACCGACCGCGGTCGGGTAGTTCTTGCCGATTTCGGTCGGGTCGATGTCGAGGTGGACTATCTCGGTCGGCGGGATCGAGAAGGACATCCCGTCCATGTACGACGACGAGGTCTGTTCGGCGAACCGGGTTCCGACCGCCAGGATGACGTCGGCGTTGCGGGTCATGTGGTTGCCGACATGGGTTCCGTTGGCGCCGGTGTGCTCGGCGTCGAGCGGATGGTCTTCGGGGAAGACACCCTTGCCCATCATGGTCACAACAACGGCCGCGTCCAGATACTCGGCGACCTTCTTGACCTCGGCTGCGGCGCCCGCCTCCAGGCAGCCACCGCCGGCGAGCAGGACCGGCCGTTTTGCGCCGAGCAGCTTGGCGGCAGCCTTGTCGATCGCGTCGGGATCGGGCCGCACCGTGCCGGAGGTCGCCCGGCGTTCGGCCGGGTCGGGGAGGGCCATCTCGGTCACGCCGGCCTGGACATCCATCGGCAGCTCGATGTGAACCGGACCGGGACGGCCGGAGAGCATGTTGTTGAAAGCCCGGGGGAGGACGTCAGCCAGCAGGTCGACATGCTGGACATCCCAGTTGCGCTTGACCATCGGCTGGATGATGTGGGGGAAGACGTTGTCCTGCTGGCGTTCGAGCTCCTGCAGCACGCCGCGGCCGAGCATGTAGGTCTGGGGGCCACCGGTGAACGAGATCAGCGGGATCGAGTCGACGAAGGCGGTGCTGAGACCGGTCGCCACGTTCATCGAGCCCGGGCCGATCGAGGTGATGGTGGCCAGCGGCCTGCCGCAGGTGCGGTAGTAGGCATCGGCCATGTGAGCGGCCGACTGTTCGTGTTTCGGTCCGATGATCTCGATCCGGTCGGACCGGTCCTTGAAGGCATCGAAGGTAGCCATGTCGCCATGGCCGGGGATGCCGAAAACGTACGGCACGCCCTCCGCTATCAGGTATTCGGCAACAAATTCGCCTCCGGTCAGTCCCACTTCGCCTCTCCTCAGGATTGAAAACTTTCGGATACAGTAGGTAACATATTACCTATTATCAGCTGGCATGCAATGCGGCTGACCAACACAGAGGGCTGGAACCGCATTGGAGAGGGAAACCAGAGGATGAACTCGTGAATCGAAAGCTTGCCGCGGAGCTCACGGAGCTGCTCTCGGCCGGACAGGTAGCCGCCGACGGTCCGGAGTTCAAGGCGGCTCTCCAGGACGGAACCGGCAACCGCGGGATCAAGGGCAACGCCGAAGCGGTCGTCTTCCCCGCCAACACCGAAGAGGTCGCCCGGGTCCTGGCCTTCTGCTACGAGCAAGGCGTGCCGCTGACCACCCGGGGCGGCGGTACCGGCCTGGCGGGCGGGGCCGTGCCCGACGGGGGAATCGTCCTTTCCCTCGAACGACTCAACCGGGTACGTTCGATTGACCCGGAACTCTGGCGGATGGAAGTCGAGGCCGGAGTTCGCACCTCGACCATCCACCGGATCGCGCTTGAGAACGGACTTCTGTTCCCGCCCGACCCGGGAGCCAGCGAACAGTCGACCATCGGCGGCAACATCGCCACCAACGCCGGTGGCCCGCATGCCTTCCGCTACGGAGTGACCGGCAGCTGGGTCACCGGGATCGAAGCCGTGGTACCCCCAGGGGAGATCCTCACCGCCGGAGGTCCGCTGCGCAAGGATGTCGCCGGCCTCGACCTCGCCGACCTGATGATCGGCTCCGAAGGCAGCCTCGGGATCGTCACCTCCGCCTGGCTGCGGCTGGTGCCGGCCCCCGAAGAGCGTGGCGTCGTGGTCGGTTTCTACCCGGATGCGCGCAGCGGCTGCGCCGCGATCGAGATGATCATGGGATCGGGCATTCAGCCCACCGCGCTGGAGTTCCTCGACGAGGGAGCACTGGCCTCCAGCCTTGGTTCCTTCCCCTCCGAAGCACCCCGCGAAGCCGGCTTTGCGGTGATCGCCGAAGCCGACGGCAACGCCGACGAGGTCGCGAGGGTGGTCGGCGAACTCGAGGAAGCGATGACCGGCGGAGCAGCCACGGCACCCGTCCGGGTGACCGATCACGGCGAAATCCGGGAGTTCTGGAACTGGCGGGACGGTGTCTCGATCGCGGTGACGGCCCAGCGGGGCGGCAAGATCTCCGAGGATGTCGTGGTCCCGGTCGAGCGCCTCGCCGACGCGGTCGAGGAAACCGTCGCGATCGGCGACCGCCATGACCTCCCGGCCTGCTCCTGGGGTCACGCCGGTGACGGCAACCTTCATTCGAGCTTCCTGGTCGATCTCGCTGACCAGGACCAGATGAAGCGCGGCCACGAAGCCGCCGATGAGGTGTTCGAGATGGCAATCAGACTTGGTGGCTCGATCAGCGGCGAACACGGCATCGGGACCCTCAAAGTGGCCCATGTCGAAGCTGCGCTGGGTCCGGCGGCGGTCCGTCTCCAGGCGGCGGTCAAACGGGTCTTTGATCCCCGGCTGCTGCTGAACCCGGGCAAGAAGATTCCCCTCTGACCGGCTGCGGGAAAACCCTGAATTTCCGTCTGTCAAGCGGAACCAGGCGATTTTCCACCTAGACTCGAAGCCGCCTCACCGGAGGCAATCAGGTCTTTCAATAATTGCGGTGCCCGGCGGTGCCGCAGACCGCAAGGAGCTTCAATGTCCGAGATCACCGGAGGCGAACTTTTCGCCCGCTGCCTGGCCAACGAGGGAATCAAGCATGTATTCGGGCTGCCCTCACCCGAGATCGATCCTCTCTTCGCCAGCTTCGAGAAGAACGGGATCCGGCTGATCCCGATCAGGCACGAGTCCGCCGGTGTCCACATGGCCGAAGGCCTCTACAAGTCAACCGGGCAGGCCTCCGCGGTGTTCGGCAACCCGGGCCCCGGCTCGGCCAATCTGCTGCCGGGTATCTTCACCGCCCGCCACGAAGGAGTACCGGTGATCGCGATCACATCTCAGCACCGGATGGGCAACAGCTATCCCTCCCCGCCCTCGACCTTCCAGGGCCAGGACCAGCTGGAGATCTTCAAGCCCGGGGTGAAGTGGGGCGGGCCGGTATTTGAATGGGGGCGGATCGCCGAAGTGATGCGACTCGCCTTCCGGGCGATGTGGGACGGCCGGCCGGGACCGGTCCACGTTGAAGTCCCCGCACCCGTGATGTACGCGGTTGGCGAAGAGGACGAGCAGCCCGTAATCCCGCCGTCGGCCTACCGGCCGTCCCTGCCCCAGGCCTCCGCCGCACAGATCGGCCAGGCAGCCGACCTGCTCGCCGATGCGAAGCGGCCGGTCATCGTCGTCGGCACCGGTGTCGACCGGGCCCGGGCCAACGCCGAGGTCGCCGAGCTGGCCAGTCTGCTCGGCTGCCCGCTGATCCCCACCCAGGCCGGCCGGGCGACCGTGCCCGCCGAAAACCCGAACTATGTCTTCGGCTTCGGTGACGGCGGAAACCAGGCCCGGCTCGAGGCCGATGTGATCCTGATCGCCGGCTCCCGGGCAGGCAACCTCGACCTCCCCTACGACAAGTACTGGGGTGACCCCGGGAAGCAGAGCGTGATCCAGATCGACATCGACGGGTTTCACATCGGGGTCACCCGGCCGCTGACCCTTGGCATGGTCGCCGACATCAAGGATTCCCTGGCCGGGATCGTCGCGGAGCTCGGCAAGCGGGGCACTACCCCGTCAGCGGAGGCCGGGCCGGCTCTCGAAGGGGCCCGCGCCACCGATCAGGCCTGGCGGGAAGAACAGGCCCGGATCGCAACCGAATGGGAGGGGCCGGGGATCCATCCAGCCCACGCAATCGAAGTGATCGGCGAGACCTTCGGCGAGGATGCCATCTACACGGTTGACGGCGGCCTGACCTCGGTCTGGGCCTATTCGGGCCTGCCGTCGACCAAGCCCAACTCGTACCACAGCATCCTTGAGCTGGGCATGCTCGGCACCGGGATCCCCTCGGCGATTGGCTCCAAACTCGGCCAGCCCGAACGGGACGTCGTCTGCGTGACCGGAGACGGCGCGGCCGGCTTCAACTTCATGGAAATGCAGTCCGCCGCCCGTGACTCGATCGCGGTGACCACGATCGTCTTCGCGGAGGGCTCATGGACCATGGAAGAGCCGAACGAAAGGGCCCTCTACGGGAAGACATTCGGCACCGACCAGGGCGAGATTCGCTGGGACCAGGTTGCCGAAGGGCTGGGTTGCCACAGCGAATACGTGGATGATCTGGCCGGGCTTGGCCCCGCCCTTGAGCGCTGCCGGGAATCGGGCCGGCCGAGCGTGGTCTGCCTGAAAACCGACCGCGACGCGAACCTGGCGATCCCGCCCGGGATGGCAGCCCGCTGGACCGAGATCCAGGCCGGGCCGATACCTGGAGTCTGAACCCGGAGACCTCCGGGACGGTGCGGCGTCAGACCGGCGCGGGTCCCGGGATGTTCCGGAAACGGAACTCCTGGGGCTCGCGGCCAGCCTGGACGAAATGGCAGGCGCCACTGACATCGGAACCGAGCAGGGCGAGCATGCCGTCAACCACGTCCTCGACATCGATGATCGGCACTCCCTCCTGTTCAAGGCCCTGCTTGATTCCTTCGATGATCCTGGTGTCGGCGAAGCCGGGACAGATCGCGTTCAGATGAATGTTCTCGGTTTGGAAGACCGGGCCCGCGGAGCGGACAAGGCCGACCACGGCATGCTTGTTCGCCGCGTAGATCGGATCGAAGGGGACCGCTGTAAGCCCGGCCAGCGAGGCGGTGACAAGGATTGAACCGCCGCCACGGCTTCGCATCGCGTCAACGGCGGCATTGATCCCGTAGACCACCCCGTCCAGGTTGACCTGCATTGCCCGGTGGTAAAGCTCGAGGTCGAATGTTTCGGCCAGCCCGCAGCCGGTGGATATCCCGGCGTTGAGCAACGCGAAGTCCAACCCGCCGAAACGGTCAACCGCAAAATCAACGGCGGCCAAGCTCGCCGCCGGGTTCCGCACGTCACAGAGGACGAACTCCGCCCCTGTTTCGGCTGCTGCTTCCCGGCCGGTTTCCTCCTCGATGTCGGCCAGCACAACCCGGGCACCGAGGCCGGCCAGCCTTGCCCCTGCCGCCCGGCCGAAACCGTTAGCGCCACCAGTTATCAGTACCACTCTGTCCTCAAAGCTCATGGCGGGTAGCATGGCAGCTACCAAGGCAGGCCGGGAAGCGGCCCGCCCGTTGCCGTCGAACTACCGGGAGAGGTAAAGAGTTGAATCCGAATCTGGCAACCCTGCTGACCGAATCTGCGGAGAAGTACCCCGAGCGGAACGCAATCCGCCTCGATGACATCGCGATCCCCTATGCGGCACTGGACCAGACGAGCAAGCTGGTGGCAGGGCTGCTCCGCTCCAAGGGTGTCGAGGCCGGTGACCGGGTCGGGATCATGCTCCCGAATGTCCCCCATTTCCCGATGGTCTATTACGGAATCCTGCGGATGGGAGCCAGGGTGGTCCCGATGAACGTGCTCCTCACCGCCCGGGAGATCAAGCATTACCTCGGGAATTCGGGAGCGAAGGTCGTCGTCGCCTGGGAGGATTTCGCCCCGGCCGCGATCGAGGCCGCGGCGGAGGTCGGTGCCGAGGTGATCTCGGTCAACCCGACCAATGTCGGCGAGCTGATCGCCGGGATCGATCCGTTTGAGGAAGTCGCCGAGGTTGACCAGCATGACACCGCCGTGATCCTCTACACCTCGGGAACCACCGGTCAGCCCAAGGGCGCCCAGCTCACACACGCGAACATCCGCTCCAACATCATCTCGGCCCGGGATCTCTTCACTCCCTCCGAGGGAGATGTGTTTTTCGGCGGCCTGCCGCTGTTCCATGTTTTCGGCCAGACATTGGCGATGAACGCCTCGGTCGCGGTGGGCGCCGAGCTGACCTTGCTGCCCCGATTCGACCCGGCCAAGGCGCTGGAGATCATCCAGCGCGACAAGGTGACGATCTTCCAGGGTGTGCCAACGATGTACGCGGCGATGCTTCAGGTGCCGAACCGCAAGGACTACGACATAAGTTCGCTTCGGCTCTGCGTTTCCGGCGGGGCGGCCCTTCCGGTCGAGATCATCCGTGCCTTCGAGAGTGAATTTGACACCCCGATTCTTGAGGGTTACGGGCTCTCCGAGACATCACCGGCCGCTTCCTTCGGGCGGGTCGACATGGAACGCAAGCCCGGCACGATCGGCACCCCGATCTCCGGAGTCGAGATGCGGATCGTTGACGAGGAGGGCAATGTGCTCGGCGCCGGTGACATCGGCTACTACTCGATCGTCGATCGCAAGAAGGAGATGATCCTGCGCGGCGGTTACAACGTGTACCCGCGCGAGGTCGAGGAAGTCCTCTATGAGCATCCGGCGGTCGCCGAGGCGGCCGTGATGGGTATCCCCCATGACGATCTCGGCGAGGAGATCGTCGCGATCGTTTCCTTCAAGGAAGGCCAGTCCGCGACCGAAGACGAACTCCGCGAACATGCGAAGCAGGGTGTCGCCGCCTACAAGTACCCCCGCCACATCCTGATTCTCGACGAACTCCCCAAGGGCCCAACAGGAAAGATCCTGAAGCGCGAGATAGACCTCAGCTCCTTGAGCTGAGTCGATCGAGCCTCAGCACCGGCCAGCTGCTCCCGCTCACATCTGGTGGGCGGGAGTGAAGAGCCGCTGCAGATACAGCGTGATGGTCCCACCCACGACCAGCAGGGCCAGGTTGATGCCCAGCACCAGCAGGGCGCCCCATGCTTTTCCCATCTCGCCGACCGAGGCGGCCACCCCGAAATAGGCCGAGGCGGGGACGGTGGTAACCGAGATCGCCACCCCGACCGCGGTTGCTCCGCGGGTCTCGAAGGAGAGCATGGCGGCAACCCCGGCCCCGAGCGCGATCATCCCGGTCGAGTAGTCGGCCCTGGCGAGGCCCTCAAGCGCAATCTGGCGGACATCGAAATCACTGGCGAGGATCCCGACCAGCTGAAGCATGATCCCGACCAGCAGGGCGACCAGCATGACGGCACCCATCCCCAGGACCAGGGTCGTGAAAGCTCGCGCCGCGAGGTCGAAACGGCGGCCGACGATGCCGACGCAGGTCGCGCAAAGGGGCATCAGGTCGGGACTCACCGCCATCGCGCCGACGATCAGGATCGAGCTGCTCTGGATTACGCCGAGCCCGGCGATCCAGCCAGCCACCGCCATCAGCAGGAAGTAGCGGGCGACCGGCCGGGCGTTGGCCCTTGCCTCGCCGAGAATCTCCACCCAGGAGTAGCCGCCGCCGGCCGAAAGCCCACCGGTCCGGAAACCGTGCGTGAGGATTTCCTCCCGCACCAGCACGAAATCTTCATGGTGGAGATCACAGGCATGAAGGGCATCGAGGGTCTCGTCGGCCGCGGCCGGTTCCACATCCGCGGAGATCACAAACCGACCGTTCAGGGCATCGGGTTCGGCGGTGACCCGGCGCACACCTTCCAGGCCCTTGAGGAGACCGAGCAGCTCGGTTCGCTCGCCCGCCTCCACATCGACCCGCAGTCTCAGCATTGCCCGCCCCGTTTCACCGCCCGGAGGCTACCTTCGGAGGTGGACACGGGTTCAGGGATCTGTGTGACGCTCGATGGTCTGCTGCTGTTCCGGCCAGTACCGGGCCAGCTTTTCCCGCTTTGCCAGCTCGAACCGGTCCCAGTCGAAACCTGGCGCCATCGTGGTCCCGAGCAACGTCCAGGCACCGGTCGTTTCAACCGCCTGCCAGGTACCGCCGGGCACGAGGATCTGGGGACGCTCGCCTTCTTCGAGACCAATACCGAGCATGGGCTCCCGTGCCTCGCCCGGTTCCGGCCCGAGCAGGTGGATCCGGGCCGGTGCGCCGGCATAGAAATGGAAGAGTTCCGGCCAGGGCAGGCGATGGAGCCGGGTTGGTGAATCCGGTTCGATCAGGAAATAGATCGAGGAGGAATTCTCGTCCTTGAACTTGCGCCGGTACATGCCACCCTCACGCGGAAGCGGAGTGAGCCTCAGTTCGCGGATCACGGTTTCCCGATCCATACCCCGGACCTTACGCGAGATCGCGGGCCGGCACCGGTTTCATTCAGCAACCTCCCGTCGATCTGATTCAATCCGGCAGGTTGGCAGCCGCCCAACGGGCCATCTGACTGACCATTGAACGGCCGGTTTCGAAGCTCCCGTCATCCGGGACTGCCGCCATTGCCATCACGATCTCCCGGCCGGCCACATTCATGATTCCCATCTGCCGGACCCGTTGTTCGCCTGCCTCTGAAGCTGCTTGACCTGGTTCTGGAGCTGGTCGAGCTTTGCCTGGTCCCGGGCTTCCTTGGCACCCTCCTGCCTTGCGGCATCGAGCTGGTCCTGGGTGACTCCTTCATCACCGCCGCAACCGGCTGCCAGCAGACCGAGCAGACAGGAGACAAGAACGACGGACACTCCCTTTACCGACCACATGACCGCAGCTTAACCGCACGAATCGTGTTCCGGGGATGTCCAGCAGATCCGGGACCGGCCAGCCGCCCTGGAGCAACATCGACCCGACAGGAATAACCTGAGCCAATGAGGAGAACCCGCATCGCCACAGCCGTTGCTGCCGTTGCCGTTGCAACGGCCGTCCTGCCCGCCCTGGCCCAGGCAGCCACCTGCACCCTGCCGACCGGCAACAACGCCGCAGACAACAGCTACCTGTCCGGCGGCAGCACCCAGACTTTTTCCGGCCATTTCGGACCGGAACTGAACGGCCAGTTCGTGCAGATTCCCTTCGATGTGGCGAACGGAATCACCGGAATGAAGATCCGTTACTGCTACGCCAAGTCCGCCGGTGCCGATGACAACCCGACCCTGGACCTCGGTGTCTACGGCGCGCGGCCCAACGGCCAGGACACCTGGACGATGGCCGAACGGCGCGGCTGGAGTGGCAGCGCTGTCAAGGCAATCGGCATCGGCGGGAACGGCTACTCCCCGGAAGGGCAATACAACCAGGCGAGCGGCACGAAGCGCAAGGACTACACCCCCGGCTACACGACCCGGGCCTACAAGCCCGGACCGATCGGCCAGGGCAAATGGGCGGTGGAACTGGGAGCGGGCTGGATCGACCCGGATGGCGCCGGAGTCGACTGGCAGGTGGAGGTCACCACCAGCACCGCAGCGGAATGGAGCAACAATCTCTTCAGCCCGGACCCCTACACCCCGTACACCGCCAATCCGGCGGCCGGCTGGTACACGGGTGACCTTCACGTTCACGGCGAGATGGAACCGGGCAACGCGCCGATGAGCCAGACCTTCACCAAAGGATTTGACCCCCTGGCTTCCGGCGGCAGCGGCCTCGACTTCATGACGATCGTTGACCACAACAACGACAACTCCCGGCAGATACTCGGCAGTTACCCGGCCTCCTACCCGGGCAAGCTGATTATTCCCGGGGTTGAGGTGACGACCTACAACGGTCACGCCAACTCCCAGGACTCCAGCTACTTCGCTGACTTCCGGATGAGCACGATCTACCGCTGGGATGACACAAACTCGAACAACACCGAGGAGGACGGTGAACTGACCCAGGTGAGGGGTCCGATCGACCCTTCGTCACAGTTCCAGAAGATTCTGGACGGAGGCGGCTGGTCGCAGGTCAACCATCCGACGATCTACCAGTCGGCACCATCGGTCTGTCGTGGCTGCGCCTGGAACTACAGCGACCAGCAGACCGACTTCTCCAAGGTCAGCGCGATCGAGCTTCAGACCGGGCCGGCCGGACTGCCGGCCAACGCCCCCAACGCGATGAACCCCTTCACCCTCTCGGCGATCGGCTACTACGAGCACGCGCTTGCCACCGGTGCCCACGTCGCCGCGGTCGGGTCGAGCGACGACCATCAGGGTGGCGCGGCAACCGGTATCACCGACTCACCGGTCGGGCGTGGGGCCACCGTGGTTCATGCTGCGGCCCTCAATCCGGCTTCGATTACGGCCGCGGTCAGGGCCGGGCACACCTACGTCAAGCCTTTCGGCGCCGATGCCCCGGATGTGGAGCTTTCGGCAACGACTCCCGAGGGCAAGTCGGGAATCCCGGGGGATTCGCTGATCGGCTCCGGCCTTGATCTGAAAATCAAGGTGGAGGGTGCGGCCTCGGCCGCCCGGCCCGGTCCTTACACCCTGAAGCTCCTTCGGGACGGGATTGAAGTCGGGTCGGCCGCGGTCAGTGGCGACATTTTCACCCGGGTTTTCAAGGTGAGCGGGTCGGGGCGTTATTCGTTTGAACTGACCAGGATCATCAGCGGCGAGAACGTGGGAATCGAGGCGTATTCGACCCCGGTCTGGTTCACCTACCAGCCTGCCAGCACTTTCAGTTTCGGAGCTTTCAAGGCGAACCGGAAGAAGGGCACGGCCACTCTCAAGGTGAAGGTCGCAAGTCCCGGCAAGGTCAAACTGACCGGCCCCGGCCTGAACCAGGCGACGGCGAAGGTCACGAAGAAGAACCAGACCGTGACGCTGAACCTCAGGCCCGGCGCTTCGCTGAAGAGGAAACTCGGGCAGAAGGGCTCCGCGAAGGTGAAGGTCAAGGTCACCAACACACCCAGCGGCGGGGTCGCCCTGAGCAAGTCGAAAACAGTGAAGCTGCTGGGCAAGAAGAAGCGGACCCGCGGCTAGCTTTCGCAGCAGCGAGAACCGGGTACTACCAGAAATTAGGTAAGCGCCCCACAGACGGCCAGTTCCCTGCTACTTTGGAAACAGGTAAGTACAGGGACCGGTCCGCGCGAGTGCTGCGCGTGACCACAAACTTTTTGGGAGAACGCTGGAGATGAAGCGAATTACTCGATGGATGGCCTTGCTCGCAACTGTCGCGGGCGTTCTTGCAATCGGTCAGGGCGTGGCCCGGGCGGCCGACCCGGTCGTGAACCCGGGCAGCAACTTCGCCGCCACCGTGACCGGAGGCGAAATCAAGATTGGAACCACGCTCGACCCGATCGACGTAGGGACCATGAGCCCTTCCCCTCGCCTGAGGAACATCACCGTCAATCCCGACGGAACGTTCTCTGCCGCGGCGGCCGACTTCGTCTTTCCCCAGTTGACCCTGCCGGTCAACTCGCCGGTCGGACAGGTTGACATCTTCGTGCAGATCCGGGCGGCTGCCCCGGTGACGGGCCAGATCGACCCGGCCACCGGTGAAGTCTCGCTGACAACCGCCCTGACCATCCAGTTGACCAGCAACCACGCGATCGTCGCGCTCGGCAACAACTGCTACGTCGGCACCCCGGCCAGCCCGATCCCGTTCTCGGCGGTCGGCGGCGCGGCAAAGGGTGTCCCATACGACGAGTACGCCGGCACCACCACCGTTGTTGACGACACGCTCGCTATCCCTGCAGCGAGTGGCTGCCCGACCATCGCCGGCCAGAACGTCAATGACGTCGTCAACAGCACCATGGGCCTGCCTTCTCCCTCCGGAGCCAACAAGGCCACCCTCGCGATGAGGTTCAACCCGGCTCCCCACTCGGAAAACTGGATTGACCCCGAAGGGCCGGGCAACATCCCGCCGACGATCATCAACGACACCCCGGTCGAGGTTGACAGCGGGGTCTTTCAGCGATCCTGGCTAGAAAGCTTCACGATCAGCAACAGCCTGATCGAAGACGGCTTCGGTGCCGTGTCCAATACCAACCGGGGCGGCAACACGGTCCGGATCAGCCTCCTGGTCAAGCACAATCCCGGCCGCCATGTCACCGGCCTGAAGATCGACGACAACTGGGATGCCAACGATGACTCCGACGCGATGACCGTGAAGCCGGTAACCGCCGAACAGCCCCTGGTCGCCGGTGGCTTCAACTATTCGCGGGTGATCTTCAGCTACAAGGCCCCGACCGCCGGAATGAACGTGACCTGCCCCGGCTTCTTCGACGGCAGCCCCGGCCTGCTGGCCCGGATCTCGCAGATCAGCGTGCGTGCTGTGCTGGACAATGACGCCGAGTCGGATGCTTCGGTTTCGAAGATCAAGCTGACCCGCGAGGACTGCAACAACAAGCAGGACCCGCCGTTCCTGTACGGCTGGCAGGACCAGGACCCGGCCGGGCCGGTAACGCCCGGCACCCAGGTCGCCTTCAAGTTCCGTGGTTTCGACTCCGACGAAGGGCTGACCGCCCAACAGAAGTTCGGCGGCTACACGTGGCGTCTGCGGAACCTCGACAGCGGCGCTGTCACCGCACCCACCTCGGTCTGCC
>JBGAOF010000049.1:0-11901 GCA_044221915.1 Solirubrobacterales bacterium | reverse complement strand
CGAGAAATGGAAGCTGCGCGAGACGGGGGCGATCCGGTACGTCGCGGAGCCGCTCTTTAACCGGGAGGACTTCACCGGCCGGCTTGCTGAGCTCGACTTCCCGGCGCTCGTGATCCGGGGAACCAATGACCTGGCAATCTCGGAGGACGACGCCAGAACGCTCGCCGACGGGCTGCCCCAGGGTTCATTGGAAATCATCGAGGGCGCAGCCCACGGCGCGAACCTCACCCACCCGGCCGAAGTGAACCGAATGCTGCGGGAGTTCCTTTCCCGGGCGGCCCCGGCCCGATGAGTTCAACCCTGGACCCACCGGAGGAGATCCGGGCCACCCTGGATGAACTCGACCGGTTCATCGATGATCGGATCAGGCCGCTCGAGTCCGCCAACGGAAACGCCCGCTTTTTCGATCACCGGCGGGAGTGGGCGAGGACCGATTTCGAAGCCGACGGAACCCCTAGCCGCGAATGGGAGGCACTGGTCGCAGAGATGCGGCAGCTCTCCGACGGGGCCGGCTGGCTGCGGTGGGGCCTTCCCGAGCGTTACGGCGGCCAAGCCGCCTCACACCTGGAGATGTCGTTCATCCGCGAACATCTCGCCCTTCGCGGGATCGGCCTGCATGACGACGCGCTATACGAAAGCTCCGTGGTCGGCAACTTCCCCGTCGTGCTGATGTTCGACGCGGTTGCCGACGAAGCGCAGCGACAGGAGTGGATCGAGCCGATGATTACCGGGGAGCGCCCGGTCGGAATCGCCCTGACCGAACCTGGCTGCGGTTCGGACGCGACACGGATGGAGACCCGGGCCGTCCGCGACGGTGAAGGCTGGCGGATCAGCGGCCGCAAACGCTGGAACTCGGCCGCGAACACCATCACCCACAACATTGTTTTCGCGCGCACCTCGGGCAAGCCGGGAGAACCGGCCGGAATCACCGCGTTCATCGTGCCCACCGATGCCCCCGGCTACAAAATCGACTTCTTCTGGTGGACGATGAACATGCCGGCGGACGCAGCCGAGGTCACGATCGACAACGTGCATGTAGATGCCGCCGCAGTCCTCGGTGAGGTCGATGCCGGGCTCCTTGCAATCCAGAACTTCGTCCACGAGCAACGGATGCGCCAGGCGGCGCAGAGCCTCGGTGCAGCCCGGTACTGCATAGATCTCGCGGTCGCCTACGCGCACCGGCGCCACACCTGGAACCTGCCCCTCAGCGCGAACCAGGCGATCCAGTTCCCGCTTGCCGAACTTCATACCGAGGCTCAGATGGTGCGGGCGCTGCTTTCATCCACGGCCACCGGACTTGACCAGAGCGGGATCATCGGATTGTCATCGCTGGTGGCAATGTGCAACTACCGGGCGAACCGCCTCGCCTGCGACGCTTCCGACCGCGCCATGCAGGTGGCGGGCGGGGTGGGTTACAGCCGCCACATGCCTTTCGAACATATCTACCGCCGGCACCGGCGTTACCGGATCACCGAGGGCGCCGAAGAAATCCAGATCCGCAAGGTGGCAAAGGACCTGTTCCGGAGGGGACGTGACTTCGACCCCGCATCAGCGGGGGTGTGGCCCGCGGACCTTCCGGCCTGGCCGGACGACCGCCACTGAGGCGGGGGCAGCCCGGTCCCGGAGCCGGGTCAGTTCTCCCGCAGGTAGGCCGGGTTGGCGATCGCCACCTGTTCCCTGGCCCCCGCACGAAGCACCTCAAGCAGCTCCGCGCGTTCGTCCCCGTCGAGATCGCCTTCCCGGATCTTCCGGACCAGCTGCTCCTCCAGCGACTCCAGGTCACCCGGGTGCCCGAGCAGGGCCTCGAGGCGTTCACGCTGGCGCTCGCGGGCATCGGGCCCGAACTCGTAGTCGGCCACCGCAATCTGCAGCAGCCGCAGGGCGATCAGGGCCTCGAACCGGGCATGTCCTTCCAGCGCGGGCCGGGCCGTGCCCAGGATGAACTCGGCGACAACGCCGATCAGCTCTCCGGGTGATGGCCGGTGATCGCTCATGAACCGACCCTAGCCCGCTCCGCCCTCCGGTGCCCGGGTGCGCGGTGAGTCAGGTGGCTTGTCTCCAGCCTCACGGGCTGGACGATAGGCCTCCGAAGAGTTTCACGAAAGAGCCAATCGGACCCTGGGCCAGGGTGCCATCCACACCGGGCGGCAATGATCCCGGTAGAACTCCGGGCATGTCGGCCGGCGATGCCAGCTTCCTCGTTACCGAGATTGCCCGCGCCCTGGAACCGGCGGTCGGTGAGGTCGAAGTCGAGGGGCTGCGCCGCCTGACTGGTGGCGCGTCGCGGGAAACCTGGGCCTTCGATGCCACCGATACCAAGGGCGTGAGGCATGAGTTGATCCTGCGCCGGGACTTTCCCGGCGGGGCCGCCCAGAATCCGGACATCCTCGCCGGCCGCGATGATGCCATGGACCGGGCCGGGGAGTTTGATCTGCTGAAGGCCCTGCACGGTCGGGGCCTGCCGGTTCCCCGTCCTTTGGCGTTGCCTGCTTCAAGTGAGCTCGAAGGTTCGTTCATCATGGAGAGGGTCCCGGGCGAGTCGCGTCCCCACGTGCTTGTGCGCGATTACGCACAGGTCACCGGTGAAGGTTCCCTGGCCTGGCAACTCGGCCGGATCCTGGCCTCGATCCACGGCCTCGGCGAGACCGACCTTCCCCCCATCCCGCAACGACAGTCAAACGAAAAGCTGGAGATCGTCCGGGTTCTGCTCGACCGTGGCCCGGCCCGGCCCGGCCTGGAGCTCGCCTGGTCCTGGCTGGCGGAGAACCGCCCGGCTGAGGGGGATCTTGTGCTGGTTCACGGTGACTACCGGACCGCCAACTACATCGTCGGACCGGATGGGATCGAGGCGATCATCGACTGGGAGTTCTCCCATCTCGGTGACCGTCATGAGGATCTCGCGTTCGTGTGCATGCGGGCCTGGCGTTTCGGCGCCGACGGGCGGGAAGCCAGCGGGGTGGGTAGCCGGGAGGAGCTCCACCGGGGGTATGTCGAGGCCGGCGGTCTGCCGCCCGACGAGGCCCTCCTTCACTACTGCGACATCCTCGCGCACCTGTTCGCTGCCGCGGTCTTCATGATGCGGGCGGTCCAGTTCGAAGAAGGTTCGGAACGCTCACTCGAAGGCGCCGCGATCGGAAGGCGCCTGGCCGAAATCGAGTACGACCTCCTCGACCTGCTCGACTGATCCTCGCAACCCGGTCCGGCCCCGGGCAAGTACCCGCCGCTCACAAACCGGTCCGGCCATCACCGGTGCCGCGACGATATGTCCGGGCCTGACCTCTGGATCACAACGACGCTACCCCGGAAGGCCCAAGGCTTCCAGGTACTTGATGCGGGCCCCGATCGCGGCGACAAAGTGCTGCCAGTCGAGACTCGAGGAGGGTTCCCTGGGCCCAGGATCATCCCGAGAAGAAGCCGCATAGTAAACAGCGTCGTAGATCCCCTGGTCGAGCATGCGCTCGCCCGACAGCGCAAATCGATCCTGATACGAAGCCTCGTTCCAGGCCGGTTCGGGCGGGAATGGCCCTCCGCCCGCAGAACGTCCGGGTTTCCGGGACCCCTCTTCATCCTCGACCACGAAAAAGTAGCCAAGCCAGGGTCGTTCCCGGCCGACCAGTCCCCGCCAGCTTGCCCGCTCCAGATCCATCCCGTTTCCCAGCGCCTCCTCCACCCGGTTGTTGAAGTTGTTGCCGAAAGACGGACCACCGAGGGCCTTCAATTCAACCGCCGCGACCAACACTTCATCGTGAACCACCACCAGGTCCCATGCTTTGGTCGGCCTGTAATAGCCGGGGAGCCTGGTCATGTTTCCACTGGCGTGGATCGCTTCCGGCGGGTAGCCGGCGTCGAGGAAGAAACGCGCAATCAGGTTGGCTACCGGGTTGAAATGCCCGCCACCACGGACAGCTTTCGATCTGCCTTCGGCGGTCGACCCGGCGAGCTCAGCGGCCGCCAATTGTTCATCTTTTCTCCCCCAATACGCAGCCATCGCGAGTTCGAGGTCACCGCGGGAGGGAGCCATCACACCGGAAGGCGATCCAACCCGTACAGGTTCAAGGCAACTTCGGTCGCCTTTTCACGGTCGCGGTCACGAAACGCGATCGCGAGTTTGTCAGCCGATGCCGATCCCACCTCATCAAGCCACGGCAGTCGAATCCGCCGCAGATACTGGGCCTGGAAACGCAGGTAGCCGCCACGCATGCGGACGGAATAGGCCTCTATGAAGAGGTTGGCGACGTCGCTCAACAGGAGTCCGCCGAGGACTTCCAGGTCCCACCGGTCCGAGGTGACCCAATAGAGATTGTGATGAGGGTAGGTTCCGCCAGAGTCCAGCACCGGGAAAATTGCATCCTTGAAATCGGGGAGGTAGAGCTTCGGCTTGGCGACGAGACCTTCGGATACCCGATCGATTGTCTTGTGCCATTTCCCCGATCGAGCAGTGTGGCGGGTCTTGAGTCTCTCCTTGTGGGGCAGGAGGTAGTCACGAAGCCCCGGCCACTCTTCGAGGTCCACCAGACCGTATTCATCCCAAGGGTTCACGAGGTACTTTCCGGACCATTCAACCGACCCGCCCGCGATATCTCGTGACATCGCCAACGGCAGAAGCCTTGCATCCTCGACTCCGTCCGCCTGATCGACGATGAATACTCGATCAGCTCCGGTTGCGACTCCGATTCCGACCTTGGTGCCGGTTTCCGAATCCTCCAGCTGCGGTAGCCGGGCCTCCAGGTCAGCCAGGAGATCGAGTCGCTCCGGTGACGCGTTGGGCCATCCGGACTTGCCTGAAAACCAGGTAGAAAGTCGCGATGCGCGAAACGATGTGGCCCCACCCGACACCGCAGGCACCGTCGCATGCCGTTTCTCGCCCACTGCGAAATCAACCAGTTGCCTCGATTCCGAGGCCCCGAACTCCGGCATCGCTGCGACGATCAGCGGTCCGTCGGCCTGCTCACCTCGCCGGATGACAGTGACCGCCGGATAGGCGTCAACCTCGTTCTCGAACGCATCGACACCGGTCATGTGGATGATTGCCTCGACCGACCAGCCTCGGGAGATCATCTCCCGAAGGCGAGCTCCGTAGGCATTTCGCATCCACCTATCTGCACAGATGAACCCGAGCCTTCCCTGAGATCGGAGCGCCTTCAACCCTTTCTCGTAGAAACCGATGTAGACATCGGAGCGTCCGCCCATCGTGGCGCAGTTTCGGCGGTACGCAACCGATCTTTTCGGCGCGACAGACTCAAGCCGGATGTAGGGAGGATTGCCAACCACGAAGTCGGCCGACTCCGGTTCGGGCGATTCAAGCAGGAAGTCCCCTTGCCTCACCCATCGCTCAGAAAGCCGCTGGGCCAGGGTTCGGGGTACCCCCGACGAGGAAAGCCCCACGGCCACCCTGCTTCGGGCTTCAAGAACATTGCGGCCCAGGAGATCCCAGGCTCCAATCGAACTTTCGGCCCCCTCAAGATCCCTGCCGTGATTCCTGGCCGAATCCACCAGACGTTCAACCATCGGGATCAGGAACGCCCCAGCGCCACAAGATGGCTCGATCGCTCTCAATCCGACAAGGTCCCGGTCAGTTGTGAAGCCGGCCAGATCGAGGATCATCTCAACTACCCAGCGCCGGGTGAAAATCTCGCCATGAGCGCCGGAGATGGACTCGTCGATGGGTTCCAGATCGAACGGAGCAGCCAGCAGTGGAGTCTGGGCATCATCGCTCTCGTGGGCAGTATCGACCGAGAAAGTCACCAAGCCATCCTTTCAACCCGTCAGGCGGCAGGGAATCGCTCGTCAACCGCCGATTCGGATTCGTAGTAGTCCAGTGCACTTTTTTCGATCCTCTCCCAGCGATGGTCCATTGCAAGGTTGAATGCGAGCCGCCCGGCACCGTCGGAATCGAGATGGTCCAGGTCCCGAAGCTGCTCCAGGAAGTCGTCCTGAAACTCATCCTCGAGACTGAGTTTCAACATCGCGTCGTAGATTGCCCGGCCTGACCTGTGGTCAAGGATTTCGCCCAGCCCGATTCGAAGGCAGCGCCGAGCCGGATCGCAAAGATGCAGGGCGATGCCGTGCCGGGCCTGGAACTGGAAGGTCAGCCGCAACTGGCACTGGATCCATATCTCCCCGTCGAGCGCGCTGGTTGGAAGAGTCAGATAGTCGTCGTACTTCTTTTTGGGGCTCATATCAAGCCAAGTTTCGGGCGACGAAAACCCTCCCCCCAAGGCAGAAAAACCTTGAGGAGCAGCAATGCTACCGCCCCCGAAGGCGATAACGATCCCGATCTCGCGCAGGTGAGAGTGAGTCCAGGCATCGAAACGGGCGACATCACGCGCTGCCCTTTCCGGAGCGAAATAACAGACGGCCAGTGAAATCTCGATCAAGGCGAACATGACCAGGTTGAAAGCGAACACGACGAGGATGTCAACCGGGGTGGAGTAGTTCCGGCCACCGATCTCGGCCAGGGCGGAGAGATACCAGACGCTTGGCACACTGAGCAGAGCCCCAACCAGCATTGCCAGCCAGAACGAGTCCCTGGCCACCACTCTGGCCACCTTCGACTCCTTCTTTTCACCTTGGACAGCAAGCGTTTCCTGCCTCGCCTTGCGGCGGGCCCGCCGCTCCGCCCCGGGCAGTTCATGTCCCGCCAGAAGGGTCACAGCGACCGCGATCAGGGCGAGACCGAGCACCAGGCTGAGCAGCGGCCGGGCCGAACCGCTGGATCCGAAGCCCGGCGACCCGGTGTCAACGAAGGCGAGGATCGCCCAGCCGGCCGCAAGACTGACCGTGAACCCGCCAATCAGAAATCCCGAGAACAGTTTCACCGGTTTCGGCCGCGCCAGCATCAGGATCGCCAATGCCACCAGGGTCGGGTATAGCGCCGAGACGAGCGCGAAAACAAGAACCTTCGCCATGGCAGGGCACACTAGCCGCGCGGAGCCAATTCGCGCCCGGATGAGCTGAACGTCCGGGCCCGCCGCACTGGCTTCGGGGATTCACCCGTTCAAGGTGATCAATTCCCGATCCGTCCCGCCTATTGTGCGATTCTGGACTTCGTATTCTGCGCCCGAACCAGCAAGGAGATCCCGTGAACGCTGAGACTGACCCCAAGACCCAGGTACAGGAGGATCCCGAGGTGAAGCCCAGGAAGCAGCATCGGACCCTGCCGACCATCCTGATCGTTCTTGCGACAGTGATCGGGATCCTTTCCGTTTTCGCGCTCTGGGCCGAACGTCAGCTGATGGAGCAGAACACATGGTCTGAAACCAGCCAGAAGCTGGTCGACAACGGTGAGATCCAGACCGCTCTTGCCGACTACATAGTCACCGAGATCTACAACAACGTCAACGTCGAACAGAGCCTGGCCGACCGGCTGCCTCCCGAACTCGCTCCGCTTGCCCGTCCGGTTGCCACCGCGCTGCGCCAACCGGCGGAGACGGTCGCCTTGAAGGCCCTCCAGCAACCCAAGGTCCAAAGCCTTTTCATCAAGGCCAGCGATGTGACGCACGAGAAGTTCGTCCAGCTGATCGAAGACAAGGGCCAGTTCGTCTCCACTTCGGGAGGAGTGGTCACACTTGATCTGCAGAGCTTGCTCACCTCGGTGACTTCCGAACTGGGCATCGGTTCCAAGGTCGTGGCGAAGCTGCCTGCGTCTACCGCTTCGATCGAGATCATGAAGTCGAGCGAGCTCTCGGAGGTGCAGACCGGTGTCAAGGTGCTCAAGACGGCGGCCTGGTTCCTGACTGCGCTTACCCTCCTGCTTTTCGCGGCCGCCATCTACCTCGGTCGCGGCCGCCGACGCGAGACCCTCAGGGGTGTCGGCATCTCGCTCGTTTTCATCGGGCTCGTCGTGATGCTCGCCCTGCGTGTCGCTTCGACCGGAATCGTCGGTTCCCTGAGCGGATCGGCGACAAACGATGCTGCGGTCAGCTCGGCCTTCGACATCATCACGTCACTTCTGCGCGACACTGGCCAGTCGATCCTCATTTACGGCATCGTGGTCATCCTTGCCGCCTGGTTCGCCGGGCCGTCCCGATGGGCGGTCTCCGCGCGTCGCGCGGTGACCCCCTGGCTGCATCAGCCGCAATACGCGTTCGGGGCCCTGGCGCTGATCCTCATCGTGCTCTTCTGGTGGAGCCCGCTGGTCGCCACCCAGAGACTGATTCCGTCACTGCTGCTGATAATCCTCACGGCAGCCGGAGTCGAGGTCCTGCGACGTCAGGTGATCCGAGAGTTTCCTGACCTGACCGCCCCGCAGATCGAATCACCTTCCCCGCAGCAATAGAACCCGGTGGAATCAGCGACCCGATTGAATCCCCGGGACGGTCGGCCACACGACCGCCGCCAACGGTCGACTACAGGTGGAGATCAACAATCTGCCGGGGCAGTTCACCCTAACGACGAAGGCGAAACAGGCTCAAGATGACAGACACCAACCCCATCCAGCTGCCCGCGCCGACATTCGCTGGTGGAACGAAGGCGATCACCACGACACCCGTGGTCGGCGCACCACGGCGGGAGTACCCCGAGATGTTCGTGCCCGGCGAGGAGGCGCTCGAGGACGGCGAGATCCGGGTGACGGTGCTCGGGAGCGGTAACCCGTGGGTGACGCGCGGCCAGTCCTCCGAGAGCGTGCTGGTGGAGATCGGCAACAGTGAACGCGACATATTCATCCTTGACCTCGGGACTGGCTCACTGAGGAACTACGCGAGCCTGAAGCTACCGGTCAACAAGCTCAACAAGGTGTTCTTCACTCATCTTCATGCTGACCACACTTCGGACCTGATCCCGCTCTCGGGCAGCTACTCGAAGGTCGGACGCGCCGACGGGCCGGTCTCCGTTTGGGGGCCGAGCGGGGCCGAGCCGCGCCTGGGGACTCGCCACTTCGTGGAGTCGATCCAGGAGGCGCTCGCCTGGGACACCGCGGGCTCGCGCGGCCCGATCAACCCAGACAGCCTGGAAATGAAGTTGACCGAGTTCGACTTCAGCCAGACGCAGGTCGTTTACGAGGCAAACGACGTCAAGATCACCTCGTTTCCGGTCATCCATGCGCTGAGCGGCGCCGTCGGTTACCGCATCGACTTCGCCGGCCTCTCTGTCGCCCACTCGGGCGACACCTGCCCGGGCTGGCCGCTGGTGCGGGCCTGCGAGGGCGGCGTCGACCTGCTGATCCACGAGTGCTTCCCGCCGGCCGCCGTGCTTGCGGAGTCAACCGGATTATCGATCGAACGGGCGACGATGGCGCTCAACGCTGCCCACACATCACCCCCGGCCGCAGGCAAAGTGTTCAGTCTCGTCCGCCCGCGCATGGCCGGTCTCATCCACACCTTCCTCACCCCCCAGGTCATCCCACTGATCTTCTCCGAGCTTCGCGCCGTGTACGACGGGCCGGTCGTGCAGACCCAGGACCTGACCGTGTTCAACATCACGAAAGAAGCCATCGTCGCCCGCCAGGCAGACGTAATCGATCAGCTGCCACCGATCGCAGGCGAGCAAAGTGTCGACTACACGCCCGTCCTCCCCACACCCCCCGATTGGTGGGCCGACGCACGCATCCCCCTCGATGATGTCCAGACACCGCCCGAGAGGTCTTCGTGAGAGGAGAGACCCTGGCCGCGATGAACGACCCGAATCGAACCGGACTCGAAAACAACCACGTCCGGGGAATAGAGAAGGCGGTGTATCTGGCGGTCCACCCAGCCAACGAGCGGCACCAACTGCCGTTCGCGGCCTCCTGCCCGGCCTTATCCTCGGGTGGCGTTGCCCGATCCTCGGGGCCGCGACACCTCGACAGCGCCTGACTCCATGCCTGGTGGCCGAGCGCCGCTCGCTCGCTCGAACCATCTGGCATAACGATTCGCGAGTGGTGCGGCACTGATGCCGTGGGCGAATACCGATAGTCCAACTGTCAGATAGGCCACCAGAACGATCACGTCCTGCTGGGGAAGCTGGGACTCCTCGACGATGGTCAAAGCGAAGACGATCGTTGCCAGCCCGCGCGGTCCGAACCAGCCGAGGAAACCGACTGTCGGTAACTGGGCATTGCTGCCGAGCATCGCCACTGCCACCGGGAGCATCCGAATGAGTGTGAGGCTGAGCAGCGCGTACAGGACGACGGTCCAGTCCATTTCACCGAGAGCCGGCTGAAGAAGGACCGCACCGAAGAACAGGAACGTGATCCCGTTGAGCACGCTCCCGACCTCCTCGGTCAGATGATTCAGCCCTTCAGGGTCGCGTTTCAATGCGGCCCGGAAGACCATCCCGCCTGAGAATGCCGCGATGAAGCCCGAGCCGCCCAGGGCCGAAGCGACCCCGTAGGCGAGGGCCGCGCCCGCGGCCGGAATGACCTGTTTCCAGCCCGCGGTGATCAGGTCCCGCCGGCCCGCATAGATGAAGATCGAGGCGATGAGCAGGCCGGCCGCTACACCCGCCAGGAGGCCGAATCCGATCTCCTCGAGAACCAGAGCCTGAGCGCTTCGTCCTCCCGCGATTCCTGACTCGATGTCCGCTGCTGCCACCGCCGCAAAAAGCAGAGGTACGCAGATTCCGTCGTTGAGACCACTCTCCACGTTGAGTCCCTGGCGGACGCGAGATGGTATTCGCGAGTCTGTCACGACAGCCTGGCCAAGCGCCGCATCTGTGGGAGCCAGGATGATTGCCAGAACCAAAGCCTCGCCAATCGTCATTTGGTCGAAGATCAATGCCGCCGCGATCGCCCCCAGGCCAATTGTCAAGGGCAGGCCGAACCCGAGGAGTCTGGCTGGCACTCCGGCCTCGGGCCGCAGCTGGCTCAGGCTTATTCGGGAGGCATCCGAAAAGAGCACCAGGGCCAGGGTGGCCTCCGCCAGCGTCCTGATCGTGGTGCTGTTCTCATTGAGGTCGAGTCCGTTGAGCGCAAGTGGCCCGGCGAGAAGGCCGACCGCGACGAAAACCATGGCCGGGCTGAGCGAGGTCCCGTAAAGGCGGCTTGAGACGGCTGCCACTCCCAGAAGGGAGAGCGCCACAATCGCAAGATTCCAGTCCATCAGTTTCCTCCGGGTCCGTTCCCGTCTTTCGACGGATGATTGCGCACCTGTGTAGGAGGACGGATCCCGCGTGAGCCACAGCCCCCCGCATTGAGACGGTATTGACTGGCACCCCGATTAACACCGAGGCGCATCCGTCAAGCAGGAAGCCCCTGGCCAGAAAGGGGCGACCTGCCGACCTTGCGGTCAAAGCGGGGGATTGCTGGCGGGATCCGGATCCACGGCTTGAATATGCTCTGCCCCGGTCGCTGACAATCTGACCGGGAGGAAACATGGATCACCAAGGCCGACTCCGGCGCATCCAGGACTCGATGAAAGAGGATGGACTGGACGCGCTGCTGGTCACGCGAAGCGGAGGGGTCGCATACGTAGCCGGCGTGCTGGCTCCCTGGCGAACAGCAGTGGTGGTGACCGCCGATCGCGTCGAACTCATAACCGTACGCAACGACGCTGCCCGCCTGCTCGATCTGACCTGGATCGATACTTGCCGAATTTGGGATCTGGGTGATCCTGATGCCTTCGCGAAAGTAGTTGAGGCCACCTTGCGTGATCACGATGCCGGGAGCGGCCGGATTGGGGTCGACCTCCTGAGCGCCGAGCAACCGGGGGCATTGAGCGCATCGGAGTATTTGACGCTCACCGGATCCATGCCCGACGCGGAATGGGTGAGCGGTGTCGGCGCGCTCGACCGGGTGATGCTGGTCAAGGAACCGGCGGAGACGGAGCTGCTGCGGCGAGCCGCCGAGGTCGCTGATCTGGGGGTGGAGGCCGCATTCGACGCGATTGAGCCGGGCCGCACCGAACTCGAGATCGCCGGGATCGCCGAAGCGGCGATGCGCAGCGCCGGGAACGAATTCGTCTGGAGCGTCACCGGTACCGAGGT
>JBGAOF010000048.1:0-12111 GCA_044221915.1 Solirubrobacterales bacterium | reverse complement strand
ACGAAGGTGTCGCCGTCCTCGCTGAGCGCGTAGATCTTTCCATTGGCCGCCCAAGGCGAGGCCGTGAAGGAAGTGGTCTGGGTCCAGGAAGAACCGAAGAACATGGGCGCCTGGGCGACCATGTGGAGGCGACTGCCGCCGATCATGCCCGAGGGCGTGAACCTCGAGTACATCGGCCGGCCGGAACGCTCCAGCCCGTCGGAGGGCTACTCGGTGGCCCACATCCGCGAGCAGGAACGCATAGTCCTGACCGCTCTCACTCCCTGAGCCACCTCGGCGGGGGCCGCCTCGGTGACGATTCGACTCTCCGGGGCGGCGGGTTTCCGCCGCATTCCGGCGAAGACCGGACTGCGTATTCGTTCCTCGTTGACGCACATCGCCAATAGGTGTATAAACTGCGTTGCAGGTCCGCAGTCGCAGTAGGGAGAAAAGGGAAGGAGCAGGATCGGACCAGCGCCCCGGAGGGGTTGCCACCAGTCGAAATTTTCCAAGCCCGCTTCCGGCGGTTTACCCCCGGAAGCGTTCGCGTCGGCATCCCTCCCTGGCTACCGACGCGCAGGCGTGGTGAGGGTCGCGCGGACCCCCTGCCGCCCGCGACCCCCACCCGCCACCTTTTCAGCGTTACCTCGCCCCCGAACCGCCCGGGAGGCGATCCGGCTGCCCGGGTCGCCCACCGAGGATCAGACCTCCGCCCCTCTCAGGCGTTGAGGTCCCGCAGGACGGTCTGGAGAATGCCGTCGTTGTTGATGTAGCGGACCTCGTTCGGGGTGTCGAGGCGGACCGTGGCAGTGAAGGTGACCGGGTCGGCCCCATCCCGCTCAGCGGTCACTTCGACCGTCTTCGCCTCGCCGCCCTTGAGATCGCCGATCGTGATCACTTCCTCGCCGGTCAGTCCGAGCGAATCGGTTGATTCACCTTCCGGGTACTGGAGCGGCACCACGCCCATGCCGATCAGGTTCGACCGGTGGATCCGTTCGTAGCTTTCGGCGATCACCGCCCGGACACCGAGCAGGCGGGTGCCCTTAGCGGCCCAGTCACGGGAGGAACCCGAGCCGTACTCCTTGCCGGCGAGCACCACCAGGGGGACGCCGTCCGCCTGGTAGCGGCGCGATGCCTCAAAGATCGAGGTTTCCTCGCCATCGGGGAAATGCCGGGTGAAGCCACCGGACTTCTCGACCAGCTGGTTGCGCAGGCGGATGTTGGCGAAGGTACCCCGTACCATCACCTCGTGGTTGCCACGCCTGGAGCCGTAAGAATTGAAGTCGGCCGGGCCGACGCCCTGCTCGATCAGCCAGGCACCGGCCGGGCTGTCCTTCTTGATCGCACCGGCCGGCGAGATGTGGTCGGTGGTGATCGAATCACCCAGCCTGGCCAGCACCCGCGCACCCTCGATCGGCTTGAGGCCGGGCGGGTCGGGCGGCATGTCCTCGAAGAATGAAGGCCTGCGGACATAGGTGGAATCGGGCCAGGTATAGCGGTCACCTTCCGGCACCGAGACTGCCTGCCAGTTTTCATCGCCCTTGAAGACATCGCCATAGTTCTTCTCGAACATCTCGCGGCGAATTGAATCCCCCACCACCCGGGACACCTCTTCCGGATCTGGCCAGATGTCCTTCAGGTAGACCGGGTTCCCATCCGGATCGTTCCCGAGCGGATCGTCCTGGATGTCGATGTCCATGCGCCCGGCCAGGGCGTAGGCCACGACCAGGGGCGGTGAAGCGAGGTAATTCGCCTTCACGTCTTGGCTGATCCTGCCCTCGAAGTTCCGGTTGCCGGAGAGGACCGAACAGACGACCAGATCCTTCTCGTCGATCGCGGCCGAGATCTCCGGGGCCAGCGGACCGGAGTTGCCAATGCAGGTGGTGCATCCGTATCCGACCAGGTTGAACTGGAGGCCGTCCAGATATTCGGTCAGGCCGGCCTTGTCGAGGTAATCGGTGACCACGGTCGAGCCCGGCGCCAGCGAGGTCTTGACCCAGGGCTTGCGGGAAAGGCCGCGGGCCAGGGCATTGCGCGCGAGCAGGCCGGCGCCAACCATCACATACGGGTTCGACGTATTGGTGCAGGAGGTGATCGCTGCGATCACCACCCGGCCGTGATCGAGGTCGAAGGATGTCCCGTCCTCAAGCGTGACCGGGATCATGTCCCTGCTGCATCGTTCCGCCTGGACCGCGGTGACGGCCGGCGCGCCGGCCGGTTTGCCCAGTTCGCTGGTGACGTGATCCTCCCCGGGAGGGTCAGAGGCCGGAAATGATTCGTCCAGCGCTTCGTCATAGGCACTCAGCTCAACCGATGCCTCCTCGTCGAACTCCCTCAGCGCCTGAAGGAAAGCCGGCTTTGAATCGGTCAGGGCGATCCGGTCCTGGGGACGTTTGGGGCCGGCGATCGACGGGACCACCGATTCCAGGTCGAGTTCGAGTGTGTCGGTGAAGACCGGATCCGCCGATTCAGGGCTGTGGAATGTCCCTTGAAGCCTGGTGTAGGCATCAACCAGCTCGATCGTGGCGGTTGGCCGGCCGGTCAGTTCCAGATAGCGGAGAGTCTCCGCATCGGGCGGGAAGATCGCGCAGGTCGACCCGAATTCCGGTGACATGTTGCCGATGGTTGCGCGGTCCGGCACGCTCAGCGAGCGCGTGCCCTCGCCGAAATACTCGACGAACTTGCCGACCACACCGCGTTCCCGCAGCATTTCTGTGACGGTGAGCACGAGGTCGGTCGCCGTTGCGGCGGTCGGCAGTTTGCCATGGAGTTTGAAACCGACAACCTGTGGCAGGAGCATCGAGACCGGCTGACCGAGCATCGCCGCCTCCGCCTCGATCCCGCCGACGCCCCAGCCGAGGACACCCAGGCCATTGACCATGGTGGTGTGCGAATCGGTCCCGACGAGGGTATCGGGATAGGCCTGGAGAACCCCGTCGTTTTCCCGTGAGTAGACCACCTGGGCGATGTACTCGAGATTGACCTGGTGACAGATACCCGTGGCCGGCGGGACCACCCGGAAATTATTGAAGGAACCCTGGCCCCACTTGAGGAACTCGTAGCGCTCCAGGTTGCGCTCAAACTCCTTCTCGGAATTGATCTCGAAGGCCATGCCGTTGCCGAAGGCGTCCACCTGGACGGAATGGTCGATGACCAGGTCGACATCGACCAGCGGGTTGATCGCCGCGACATCACCCCCGATGTCCGCCATCGCATCACGCATCGCGGCAAGGTCAACCACTGCCGGTACCCCGGTGAAGTCCTGCATGAGGACCCTGGCCGGCTGGAAGGGGATCTCCGCCGATGGATCGGCCTTGGCATCCCAGGAGGCGATCGCTTCGATGTCGGCGGCATTGACCGAAACCCCGTCCTCCAGCCGAAGCACATTTTCGAGCAGCACCTTGATCGAATAGGGCAGCCGGGCGATGTCGTACTTCTCCTGGAGGGCATCCAGCCGGTGGATCTCGTAGCTTCTGCCGCCAGTTTCGAGGATGTCCCGGGAACCGAATGAATTACTGCTCATGTTTTCTTCTCTCGCTTGAGTAGTTGGGGGTCAACGTTTGCCGGTCTGCCCGCTGGCGACCGAATCTGCGGCTTTCTGGCCCGCGGAACCGGACTGGATCCGATGGGAAAGGTGGGGGCTGATCAGGCCGATGTGGGCCATCGAGCGCTGAACCAGCGGGGCGACCGGGATCTCGACCCGATCCGAATCGATTGCCTTCATGACGGCTCCCGCTACCTTCTCCGGCGTGGTCGTCCCCATGCCGGGGGGAGCTTCGGCACCCGAGTCGGCGAACATCCCTGCCTCCCGCACAAAGCCGGGGGCAACAACGGTCGCGCTAACCCCGGTCCCCGCGAGATCCTGGGCCAGGCCGAAGGCGAATCCCCGCAGGCCAAACTTGGTCGCGTTGTAGATGGAGGAGCGGGGACTGCCCGCCTTGCCGGCCAGCGAGCCGATCATCACCAGCTTGCCCTCGTTCGCCTCCAGCATCCCGGGCAGCAATGCCTGGGCCAGCAGGACCGGGGCCTCCAGGTTGATTCTCAGCATGCGGGCGATCTGTTCCGCGGTCAGGTCGTTGATCCGCCCGGTACCCGGCAGGGCGGCGTTGGCGACCAGGATGTCCACGCTACCTGCCTTTGCGGCAAGATCGAGGGCCGCGTCCGGCTCGCCAAGGTCGGCCGCGATAGCGGTGTGCCCGTCACCCGGCAACGATGACGCCAGCTCCCGCAGCGCCTCGCCCGACCGGCCGGAAAGGATCACCCTCGCTCCAGCGGCGGCCATCGTGCTGGCGATCATGCGGCCAAGACCACCGGTCGCCCCGGTGAGAAGCACCTTCTTGCCGACAATTTCCACCAACCAAACCTAGCACCGGATCTGGTCTTGGCATCACCAAACCCCGCTTCAGCGGCGGGTTCCGGGGTACATCGTGTTTCCGGAAATTGCAGGGAGAAACAAAGGGATCGGGGGGTTTGTTAGCGAATGACATGCAGATCGTCTATGATCCCGCAAGTTCATAACCGAGACGCCGAATCCCGATTCACTCTGTGATCGGGAACGGGGGAACCAGGTTTTTGGGGCGAACCCACTGAAGCAAGTGGGGGCGCGGCTCCTGAAGCGCCAGCCCGACAGCTAACCCCGCAGGCCGACGAAGGAGTTCGGTATCAACCAGTTGCATACATTCCAGACGCCCCGCCTCACCCTCATCCGGGCATTGATTTTCACCGCCGCGCTTTTCGCGCTGGCTTCGGTCGCCGTTGCCTCCTTCGCCTCCCCGGCGCGGGCGGCCGGCTGCAAGGACGCCACCACCGGTGGTCTCACCCTGGCACCGACCGACTGCAAGCCGATCAAGAAGGCCCGGCTAAGAAGGCCCGGCTGATCCGCGGAGTCGCCTACGCACCGGATACGGCTCCGGCCGCTGTGAAACAGGTGATTGCCGCCGCCAACCGGATCCGCCTCAAGCCGTATATCTACGGTGGTGGTCACAGCATGAGCACCAGGCTCCAGAAAGGCTATGACTGCTCCGGTTCGGTGAGTTATGCCCTCCGCGCGGCCGGACTGCTCGATTACCCGATGCCCTCCGGCAGCTTCGTCAACTGGAAGCAGCCCGGCGCAGGCCATTGGATCTCGACCTATGCGAACGGCGGCCACATGTACATGGTGGTGGCTGGCCTCTCCTTCGACACCTCGAATATGAGCTCGACCGGCGGCAACCGCTGGAGCAGCTCGATCCGTTCTTCCCGCGGATTCGCGGTTCGCCACCCCGGCGGCTTCTAGCCCCGGGGAAAGCGGCACCCCGACCCGGCCGCTACCCTGCCTGTCTCATGGACGGTGCCCGTGGCTGACCCCAACCCGGATCTGGCGATCCCGCCGCCGTTTGGTCGCGAGCACGAGGACCTCCGTGAGTCCGTGCGCCGTTTCGTCGAGAACGAGATCGCACCTCATGTGGACGAGTGGGAGGACGAGCGGCTGTTCCCGCGCGAGCTTTTCAACCGTTGTGGTGAGCTCGGATTCCTCGGCCTGAAGTTCCCCGAGGAACTCGGCGGCCAGGGAGGCAGCTACCTGCACGACGCGATCTGGGTCGAGGAGCTCTCCCGTCGGGGAGCCTCGGGCGGCGTCGCTGCCGGCCTCAACGCACACTCCTCGATTGCGATGCCGCCGGTGTTCAAGTTCGGAAACGACTGGCAGCATCAGCGATGGCTGGTCCCCGGAATCAAGGGTGAGAAGATCGGTGCCCTGGGGATTACCGAGCCGGGTGCGGGTTCCGATGTCGCATCGCTTCGAACGACTGCCCGGAAGGTGGAGGGCGGCTACGTGGTGAACGGTTCCAAGACCTTCATCACCAACGGGGTCCGGGCCGACTTCCTGGTCTGCGCGGTGAAAACCACCGAAGAAGGCGGACACAACGGCATCTCCTTCCTGGTGATTGAGAGCGACTCGCCCGGCTACGAGGTCGTCTCAAAACTGGAAAAAATGGGCTGGCACGCTTCCGACACCGGGGAGATCGCCTTCACAGACGTCGAGGTCCCGGATGAACATCTGCTCGGCGAGGAGAATGAAGGGTTCCGCCTGATCATGGCCAACTTCGCCTGGGAGCGGCTGCTGATGGCGATCGGGGCGGTGGGTGCGATGGACGCGCTCGTCGATGCCTCCCTGGCCTATGCCGGGGAACGCCAGGCATTCGGCCGTTCGATCGGGTCGTTTCAGGCGATCCGGCACAAGATCGCAGAGATGGCGACCACGACGGCAGCGGCACGAACACTCACCTATGACACCCTGCGCCGGTTCAGCAATGGCGAGCCGGTGGTGCGCGAGGTATCGATGACCAAACTGATGACCCAGCGGGCGCTCTGCGAGGTGGCCGATGAAGCGCTTCAGATCCACGGTGGCTACGGTTACATGAAGGAATACGGGATCGAACGGGCGCTGCGGGATGCGCGGCTTGGCCCGATCGGTGGCGGGACCGACGAGATCATGAAAGAGATCATCGGCAAGACCTTTGGCCTCTGAACGAATCTCTCCGGCCGCCGGCGGTTTGAATTGTCATAGTGTCAATTCCAAAGATGAGGATCGGAGAGAGCATGTTGTCCGGAACCCGGGTTCACAAGCTGCTTCGCTGCAGCCTGACCATCGCCATTTCCCTGCTTGTCGCGGGAGGCGCTGCCAGCGCCTCGGCCGCGCCGATCGTTTCGGCTCCGCCGGCACCCACGCTCGCTGACTTCTCCGGCAAGACATTCAAGGCATCCCCGGTGGAGGGCGCAACCAGCGCCCCTCAGAACCCCTTCATGGCGAAGAACCAGAAGAGCAACATCCACAACGACACATGGATGACCGGCACCTATACCTGGCCCGGGCCCCTGGGCCGAAACCTGGTCAGCTCCTCAGGCTCGGCCAGCAACGGGATCTGCTCGACGATCGCCTTCGACAGCCGGGGGCGAATTGTCACCGTCTGCGTTTCGACGGTCGCCCCACCACAGGCTCGCCTGATCGACCCGGATTCACTGGCGGTACTCGCCACCTACCAGCTCCCTGACGCGCCCAAGGTCGACGACACGCCGAATTATCAGAACTTCTCGGCTGGCGGTTACTTCTATCTCGACAACCGGGACCGCCTGGTGATCCCGACCCGGACCAACCACATCTTCTTGCTTGGTCAGACCGCGGATGGCTCCGCGTTCCGGCTGGTCCGGGATTACGACCTGACCACCGCCGTCAACCCGGCCACCGAACGGATGAATTCGGCCTTGCCCGATTTCCAGGGGAGAATCTGGTTCGTGGTCAAACAGTCGGGGAAGGTCGGGACGGTCGACCGGAACACCGGAAAGGTCCGGTTCCTTCGCCTCAACGAGACAATCCAGAACTCGTTCACGGTTGATCGACACGGTATCTACGTGGTCACCAACCGGCACCTTTTCCGCCTGGGCTGGAAGAAGAACGGCAGGCCGACCATCAGCTGGAAGGCGGGCTACCGGAACACCGGCGATCAGAAGCCCGGGCAGGTCGACGCCGGCAGCGGAACGACCCCGGACGTGATGAGCGGCGGCTACGTTTCGATCGTCGACAACGCCGACCCCGAAAACGTGGTCGTGTACCGCACGGCGAAAAAGCTCCACGGCAAGAAACGGAAGGTCTGCGAGGTACCGGTTTTCCACAATGGAGCCAGCGCAACCGAGAATTCGCTCATCACCACGGGCCGCTCGATGATTGTCGAGAACAACTACGGCTACACCGACATTTTCGCGCCGGGCGCAGCCGAAGTGGTGACCAGGGCGGGCTTCTCGCGGGTTGATATACGCAAGGACGGAAAGGGCTGCCGCAAGGTCTGGACCAACTGGACCGAGCGCGGTCCCTCGGTGGTGCCGAAGATGTCGGCCAGGACCGGCCTGATCTACACCTATACACGTCCTCCCGATCCCGGCGGCAGCCAGGGCTATTACTGGACGGCGATTAACTTCAAGACGGGCAAGACCGCCTGGAACAAGTACGCAGGCTCCGGATTCTTCTTCAACAACAACTACTCTGGCCTCGGCCTCGGTCCCGACGGCACCGCCTACCTCGGCGTGGTCGGTGGCATCGTCTCCCTCAAGGACGGCAACTAACAATCCTGGCCGGGATCTCCACGGATATTTCGTGGACATCCCGGCCACGCTTCCTCCGGCGGGGGCTTCCTCGCCACGGTTGGCTCGGCGGGGTTTCCTCGCCACGCGTTTCCTCGCCACGTTCCCCTCGGCGGGGGCTTCCCTGTCACGGACTCCTTCGGCGCGCGTTTCCTCGCCACGTTCCCTTCGGCGCGACCACCGGGCGCGCGTCCACCAACTTCACTCCCGCTTCTCCAATTTGTTGCAGTTCTGCGGCCACCTGTGAGCAATTTCCCGCAATCGTGGAAACATGCGAGGACAGTCCACTCCCTTTCGTGATCAATGCCTCAACCTGGCCCGCCGACAGCATGGGGTTGTCGCCCGGTCCCAGCTGACCGGCATCGGTATTCCGCCCACTACCGTCGACAGTGGATTGCCGTCCGGATTCCTCTTCCCCGTTTTCACCAGCGTCTATAGCGTGGGGCGGCCCGAGCTATCAGTGCACGGACTCTGGATGGCCGCCGTTCTGGCAGCCGGGCCGGGAGCTGCACTCGCCGGACGAACTGCGGCGATCGCTTGGGGATTCCAGAACCGCCCTGCCTCACCTGTGAAAGTGGTCCGGCCGGGCCATGACGGTAAGAAGGAACCCGCGAAGTTGAAGGCCGAAGGTCACTACTCATGCGTTCAGCTGGCAATCAGCCGCTGTCGATGGCTGGACCGCAAGCACGTCACCCGGCTCTTGGGAGTTCCGATCCTCCAGATCGAACCGCTGCTGCTTCAGCTTGCGGGTGAAATGCGAGCCGAAGAGTTCCGGTACGCCTTCTGGGAGGCCGACCGCATGAAGGGCCTGGACGACCGCCGCCTGGCGCGATGTGTGGAACTCAGTCACGGTCGCAGGGGAGGCTGGATGTTTCGGGAGTCGGTCGATTGTCGAATGCCGCATATCCAGGAAGCCCTGTCGCTACTCGAAGTCCTTCTGATGGAGTTGGGCCGGCGGGGAGAGATCCCTCCACCCGAGGTGAACCGGAACGAGGCGGGGCACCTGGTTGACTTCCGTTGGGCCGCCCGGCTGCTCGCCGTGGAAGTCGATGGCTACGAGTTCCACCGCGGACACGGCTCGTTTGAAAGGGACGCCGAACGAAACAATGACCTCCGGGCCAGGGGGTGGACCGTCCTGCGGTTCACCTACCGAATGCTCAAGTACCGGCCCGACTACGTGGTCGAGACGATCCTCAAGGCCCTTCAGAGCCACCCGTCAGACCACCCGGCCGGGATGTCCACGAAATAGTCGTGGAAATCCCGGCCACGCTGAGTCTTGGGGCTGCGGCGGGGTTTGTGGGGTTGCTTCGACTGAGTCTTGGGGCGGCTGCGGTGTTTGTGGACCTGCTTCGACTGAGTCTTGGGGCGGCTGCGGGCGCTATTTGGCTGTTGCGCTGCGCTTCCCGGACGGTCAGTCCAGGTTGATCATTACGTGCTTGACCTGGGTGTAATCCTCGAGGCTGTACATGCTCATGTCCTTGCCGTAGCCGGACTCGTTGTACCCGCCATGCGGCATCTCGACCGCCATGAGGATGTGGTCGTTGATCCACACCGCTCCGAAGCGAAGCGCATTGGTCACCCGCATGGCGCGACCGACGTCACGGGTCCAGACCGAGGAGGCAAGACCGTACTTGGTGCCATTCGCCCAGCGGATCGCTTCCTCCTCGTCGCTGAATCGCTGGACGGTCATGGCGGGGCCGAAAATCTCGTTCTGGATCATCTCGTCGTCCTGCCGGAGATCGGCAACCACCGTCGGCTCGACAAAGAAGCCGGGCAGGTCAGCCTGCCTGCCACCGGTGACGATCTCCGCATGGCCGGGGGCCCGATCAAAGAACCCGGTCACATGCTCAAGCTGTCGGGCCGAGTTGACCGGCCCAAGGGTGGTTTCGGCGGAATCGAGGTCACCCATCACATAGCCCCTCGCCTCGCTGGCGAGGCCGTTGACCACGTCGTCGTAAACCTTGGGCCCGGCCAGGATGCGGGTCGCGGCCGTGCAATCCTGGCCGGCGTTGAAGAGCGCCGTGCCGGCGATCGTCTCGCAGACGGCGTCAAGGTCGGCGTCGTCGAAGACGATCACCGGAGCCTTGCCGCCGAGCTCGAGGTGGACCCGCTTGAGCGAATCGGCGGCAGCCTTGGCGATCCACTTGCCGGTGCCGATCGAACCGGTCAGCGAGACCATCTTGATGTCCGGATGGGTGACCAGGGTCGAGCCGGCCGGGTCCCCGTGGCCGCCGATGAAGTTGGTCACCCCGGGAGGGAAGACTTCGGCGCAGATCCGGGCCAAGGTGGCGAGTGTTGAGACCGGAGTCGATTCGGCCGGCTTGAGGACCAGGGTGTTGCCGGTCGCGAGGGCCGGGCCGAGTTTCCAGGCGGCCATCATCAGCGGATAGTTCCAGGGGGTGATCTGCGCGACCGGGCCGACCGGCTCGCGGCGGATGAAGGAGGTGTGACCGGGCAGATACTCCATCGCCGCCTTGCCCTCCAGGTTGCGGGCGGCGGTTGCGAAATAGCGGATGTGGTCAGCGGTTGTGTCCAGCTCCTCGTCAATGAAGGCCTGGCGGGGCTTGCCGGCATCGGCCGATTCAAGGTTCGTGAGTTCGTCACCGTTCTCGATGATTGCGTCGGCGAGCGCGAGCAGCCGGTCGGACCGCTCACGGGGTGTGGTCGTCGCCCAGCCATTTTCGAACGCGACCTTCGCAGCAGCGACCGCCCGGTTCACATCCTCCGCCCCCGACAGGGGAGCCTCGGCGATCACCTCTCCGGTTGACGGATTGATCACTTCTTCCGATCCCCCGTCGACCGGATCGACGAACTCGCCGTTGATCATGTTCTGAAGCCGCAGCTTCTCACTGATAGCCATTGCTCTCCTCTCCTCGCCGCAGCCGCTGTGGTCGCGTTACGGCAACTCCATTGGTGATCTGCTGTCCGACTGATTTCCGGATCGGCTCAGACCCAGCCGAGCGCTTCCTCGACCGGCACGTACTGCTGGCCGGTGCCTTCGGCGACTCCCTCGTGAGTCACCTTGCCGGCGGCGACGTTGATTCCGGGCCGGAGGCCCGGGTCCCGCTGGACCGAAGCCTGAATGCCGTTGTCGGCCAGACCCAGCGCGTAAGGCAAGGTCGCGTTGGTCAGGGCCTGGGTGGAAGTGATCGGAACCGCACCGGGCATGTTGGCAACGCAGTAGTGAATGATGCCGTCCACTTCGAAGGTGGGATCACGGTGGGTGGTCGGGCGGGAGGTTTCGAAACAGCCTCCCTGGTCGATCGCCACATCGACCAGAACAGCGCCCGGCTTCATCAGCTTGAGTTGCTCCCGCTTGATCACCCAGGGTGCCCTCGCCCCGTGGACCAGCACCGCGCCGATCACCAGGTCGGCCTTCGGCAACAGCTCCTCTACCGCCAGGGTGGTCGAATAGACCGTCGAGGCCTCGCGGGCGTAGTGGAGATCCAGTTCACGCAGGCGATCGATCGAGCGATCGAGGATGAAGACATCGGCCGCCATGCCCATCGCGATGAAGGCCGCGTTGGTGCCAACCGCGCCGCCGCCGATCACGACCACGTTCGCGGCAGCCACGCCGGGAACACCACCAAGCAGCACGCCCCGGCCGCCCAGCGGCTTCTCCAGCATGAATGCCCCGGCCTGGGTTGCGATCCGGCCGGCGATCTCGCTCATCGGTGCCAGCAGCGGCAGCCGTCCTTCGGAGTCCTCGACCGTCTCATAGGCGACGCAGGTCGCTCCGGACTTCATCAACCCGGCTGTCTGTTCAGGATCGGGAGCCAGGTGGAGATAGGTGAAAAGCAGATGCTCCGGCCTCAGCATCTCGATCTCGGACGCCTGCAGCTCCTTGACGTGAAGGATCATGTCGGCAGAATCAAAGACCGAAGCGGCATCGGGGAGCATCCTTGCCCCCTGGGCTTCGAAGGAAGTGTTCGAGATCGCGCTGCCTTCGCCAGCCCCGTCCTCGATGAACACCTCGTGACCGTGTTCGACGAATTCACGGACACCGGCCGGCGTGAT